>JAZRUF010000019.1:0-14391 GCA_045652405.1 Eubacteriales bacterium
GCATGCGCGCCGCGGAATTTTGAAGACAGGTACGGACCTTCAAGGTAGATGCCGCCTATATCCGCGCCGCTTGTTCCCGCCTCAACACGGTCAGCAATACGTGAAACCGCTGCGAGCACGTTTTCGAGAGATTCGGTGATAGTTGTCATACAGACGGTGGCAACGCCATTTGATGCATAGTATTTTGAAAGCTCGTCAAGCTCATCAAAGGAGCATTTCGCGCAGTCCATCCCGCGCCCGCCGTGGGTGTGGATGTCCACAAAGCCGGGGAATACGCGGTATGCGGAGAGGTCTAAGTCCGCCTCACCGCCGAAGCCTTGGAATTTACCGTTTTCGATTCTGATGGTATTATCCTTTAATTCCGCGCCGTTTGAGTATGCGCGACTGAATTTTATATTCATAGAAACACCTCTTATTAATATAGTAATTATAATATATCGCGGGTGAGAGAAAAAGTCAAATAAAAAGAAAAAATACCGGGGTATATTCTAAGCGGAATATACTCCGGTTTTTTATAAGGCACTACGATAAAAATACGTCCATATCCTCAGGGGTTACGCCGGGCTGGAGGGCGGAATTTATCGCGTAGCCGATGATTTTTCCAATATCGGACACGCGCACGTCTATCTCCTTGGGTGTGACCATGAGGGTGGTATCGAGCTTATCGAGTGCGGAGTCGGGAAGGGGTGTGCCCGCGTCCTCGGCGGTGTCATAGATAAGGGTGCGGATGTCCACCACCGTGGGAACACCGAGTGCGATTACCGGAACGCCCACCGTCTCTTCATTTATTGCCGCGCGCGAGTTGCCGACTCCTGAGCCCGGGGTTATACCGGTATCGGTAATCTGAACCGTGCGGCACAGGCGGCTGAGCCTGCGTGAGGCGAGTGCGTCTATTACTATAACACATTTGGGCTTTGTGTGCTCTATTGCGCCGCGGATAAGCTCGCGGCTTTCTATGCCGGTTGTACCGAGAACACCCGGGACAATTGCAGCGACAGGTTTTAGGCTTCCGAACATATCGGGAAGCGAGCTTATGAGATGTCGCGTGACCATTATATTGTTAGCGGCGAGCGCGCCCACCGCGTCAGGCGTTATGCTTTTATTGCCGAGACCTGCGATTAAAACAGTGCCGTCACCCGATGGGAGCATTTTTGTAAGCTCGGATGCTACCGTGTCAATTGCGCGGGGGAAAACATCCGCGTCGCGGCGGGTTATACCCTCAATTTCCACGGTGGTGTAATTGCCGATGGGTTTACCAAGGTAGGCGGCACCGCGCTCGTCGATAACGCGCACGCGGGTTACGGTCATGCCGGAAATTTTCTCTTCGGTTGCGGCAACTCCCGGAAGCTCGGTTTGCTCGCTCGCGCTCTCCTGCCAGATTTCTTGAGCCTCAAGGGCTAAGTCGGTTCGTATGTTTTTCATTTTTTTGCCTCCCCAAGCGGTGTTTTTTGCTGTGAGTACTGTTATTTTTTCATAAAAATGGTAAACTATTCAAAAATTAAAAAATTTCTCTTGCAATTTGAGCGGTTTAGTGATAAAATAAATCGGTATCATAACAAAGAACTAAGGAGGTGGACGCTATGCCAAACATTAAGTCCGCAAAAAAGCGTGTAGAGCTGAGCAGTGTTTACGCAGCTCGCAATCAGGCTGCTAAGTCCGAACTGAAGACTTCTATCAAGAAATTTGATGCAGCTGTAGAAGCAGGTGGCGAGGCGGCGGCCTCAGCTTATAAAGCCGCGGTTAAGAATGTAGACCGTGCGGTATCCAAGGGTATCCTGCATAAGAATACTGCTGCCCGCAAAAAGAGCGCATTGACGGTCAAGCTCAACCAGGCATCCAAATAAGTTTTGTAAATCAGCGGCCAAAGGCTGTCTTAAAAGCGCGGAATATATATTCCTTCGCGCGTTTAAGACAGCCTTTTTAATTTATTTTAAGTATAATTAGACGAGAGTGTGTGAAATTAAATGACAGATAATACGCCGAGAAGCTGCTGCTTTACCGGGCATCGCATAATACGTAAGCAGGACAGCGGCGGAATATATGACGCGATTAAAAATGAGATACGTAATTTATCCGAGCGTGGAATTTCAAACTTCATTTCAGGCGGTGCGCTCGGGTTCGATATGCTTGCAGCCGAGGCGGTTTTGGAGCTGCGCGATGGTGAGCTTCCGTTTATCACCCTTGAGCTGATGCTCCCATGCGAAAACCAGGCCATCAAGTGGCGTGAGAGCGAGCGCGTAAGGTACGCGGGTATTATTTCGCGGGCGGATAAGGTAGGCTATACGTCAAGGGAGTACACGCCGACTTGCATGGCAGAGCGCAACCGCGCTATGGTGGATGCGTCCGAGCACTGCATTGCGTATATGTACAAGAGCTTTGGCGGCACCGCGTACACGGTCAGATATGTAAATGATACGGATAAGGGGCTTACGCTTATTTAGAACCATAAAAGGCCTCCCTTGCCTAAAGGGAGGCTTTGGATTTCCTGACGATTAAGTTTTGCTACGTATAAATAGGATAGATTAAAGAAGGAAGGGATTTGTTATGGAGACTATTTTTGAAAACATAGGCTTTAAGATTAGCTGTGAAGACGATGTGTACAAGCTTGCAGACTGCGTTTTAAGTAACGGCAAGATACTGCCACTTGCAGACGGCGCGTATTCGTTCTGGACGGATGAGTCGGGCGCGGAGATTTGGCTGCGCTTGGGGCTTGACCATGAGAAAAAGTCCACGCAGCTTTTAAATATCGACCCGCACTACCACGGCGACTGCGTTATAAAGCTTCGCGTGCGTGAGGAGCTTACAGGTGAGGCGGATGATTTCTTAGACGGCAAATATCTGCTTGAAACGCTCGACGGCAGCCAGTTCTTTGCCGCGCGCGTTATGGGCGTAAAAGCTCTGCGCGAGTTTAAGGTGGGCGGGGAGTATAACTTCCAGCTTTCGATGATACCCCACGGTATCAAGTTCTTTGAGAGTGAGAATGCCTACCGCACGTATTACGATGACGAAAAGACTGTGCTGGGTGCTATTTTCCCGCGCGGTGTGTACTCGCAGCGCCTGGGCGGTGACGGTTTAAAGCGCGAGGAGGTACTCATGACCGGGTATGTAGGCGAGGTCGGGTATGCCGAGCTAAAGCACGTGCACGCGGCGAGCGCTGAGGAAAGGCTCGGAAATTTCTGGCAGCTTAAGTGCGAAACGCTTATAGGGTATATTGACATACCTGCCGCGGCAGAGCAGGATATGTTTGAGCATGTGAAGCGCTGCATGGAAGGCGGCGAGGCGGTGGTTAGCGTATTTGGAACGCTCAGCGCGCTCGTGGTCGTGCGTGCGCAGGATGCGGAAAAAACTTCTGAGGATGTTTGATAGCAATGGTTGACCTTTCAGTAAGCGGGTTAAATAAATACTACGGTGAGCATCACGTGCTGCGCGATGTGTCCTTTGCGGTGCAACGCGGTGAGCGGGTGGGCATGGTCGGTGGAAACGGAACCGGAAAGACCACGCTTTTTAAGATACTCTCCGGCGAGCTTGACTATGACAGCGGCGAGATTGCTTTTCCCGCGGGTGTGCGCGTGGCGATGATTGAGCAGATACCCAAGTACCCGCCCGAGTACACGGTTGAGCAGGTGCTCAGGACCTCGTTTGCAGAGACTCAGGCACTTGCTGACGACCTGCGCGCGCTCGAGGAGCGCATGGCGCAGGGCGATGCGGGTGAGGAGGTCATGCGAAGCTACAGTCAAAAGACCGCGCGATTTGAGCATTTGGGCGGGTATGACACTGAAGTTGCGCTTAATATGACGACGGTGGGCCTCGGCATAACGCCCGCTATGCGCTCTCAGCTTTTCTCGCGCCTTTCAGGCGGTGAAAAAACGCGGATAAGCCTTGCGCAGGCGATACTCAAAAAAGCGGATTTACTGCTGCTTGACGAGCCGACAAACCATCTGGACATGGACGCGGTCGAGTGGCTTGAAAATTACATATCAAAATACGAGGGAACCGTGATAGTAATTTCCCATGACCGTCTGTTTTTAGACAGATGCGTAACGCGCATTATTGAGATGACCGAAACAGGCGGCGTGGAGTTCTACGCGGGAAATTACAGCTTCTACGTCAAGGAACGTCAGGAGCGGTTTGACGCGCAGATGAAGAAGTACTTAGCTGAGCAGAAAAAGGCGGCAGAGCTTCAGTTTACTGCCGACCGTATGCACGGCTGGGGCATGGGCAACAAGAAGCTGCAGGTGCGCGCTTTTGCGATTGAAAAGCGCATTGAGCGCATCACAAAGACCGAAAAGCCGCAGGACAAGAGGCGCACTCTCCGCGGGAGCTTTACAAGCCGTGAGTTCTACGGCGACCGCCTTATGGAAGCCAAGGGGCTCGGGCTTACGCTGGGTGGCAAGCGGCTTTTTGAGGAGCTGACGTTTCAGGTGCAGGGCGGCGAGAAGATTGGTCTTATAGGCGATAACGGCTGCGGTAAGACCTCGCTTTTAAAGGTTATATGCGGGGAGATACCGCCGGACCACGGATATGTCAGGTTCGGGCCGACGGTGAAAATCGGCATACTGCCGCAGAATATAGAGTTTGAGGATGAGAGCCGCAATCTGGTGGACACGCTCATTTACGAGCTTAACATGACACCGCAGACCGCACGCAACCACTTGGCGGCGTTTGATTTTACCGGCGATGAGGTGTTTGACCCGGTTTCCACGCTCTCGGGCGGTGAGCGGAGCAGGTTAAAGCTTTGCATACTCATGTGCGCAAAGGTTAACTTCCTTATCCTCGACGAGCCGACAAACCATCTCGACATCCCGACGCGCGAGTGGATAGAGGATGCGGTTGAGCAGTTTGACGGCACGCTTTTATTCGTATCGCATGACAGATATTTTATAAACAGGTTTGCAAACCGTATTTGGCACATGACGGCTGACGGTGTTGAGGACTGGCACGGCGGCTTTGAGGAGTACCGCCGCGCGGTGAGCGAGGGAAAGATAGAGGATGTACGCACCACGGTACCTGAGACTGTAAAGGAAAAGAAGGAAAAACCAAAGGATACCAGCCGCGCCGCGCGTGCTGCGGAAAAGCGCGCGGGGATAATTGAGCGCGAGATTGCCGCATGCGAGGAAAACCTAAAGGCGCTTGAGGCGGAGATGGAGGAAAAGGCGACCGATTACGGCGAGGTCGAGCGCATTTACCGTGAGATGGAGGAGTTAAAGGCTCGTATCTCCGAGCTGTATGAAAAATGGGAGCAGGAAATGATGTGAGATGTTTTCCATTGTGATGGGGACGCGGGTGTTACTTTTGACACCAAAAGTAACCAAAAGAGGTGGGGGGATTTCGATTTTCCCCCACACCCCCTTTAAACGACGCAGGGGCTACAACCGCCCCTCGACCCCCCAAATGCTGGAATGCAGGCAATGATATGTACGCGTTATACCAAATCAAAATACAGTGGTATTTACGATAAACGAGGTTTTATTATGGAAAAGATTACGAAACTGCATATTGTATGTGGGCTGGCCCTTGCCGCGGTCGGCGGAGTACTGCGGATATTCTACATGATGTTTTTGCCCACGTTTATGATTATAGCGGGCGTTGCATGGACGCTATACGGTGCGGTCGGGGCATTTGCCGAGCGCGGGGTGCGTTTGGCGGTATGGCTCAGATTTGCGTATCGGATAGGGCTTGTTTGCGTGGCGGTGTCATTTGTTATAATACAGGGTGTCATAATCTTAAATGACGATACGGACGCGCGCGGTGATGAGAAGTACATAATTGCGCTGGGTGCGGGGCTTTACGGTGACGTGCCGAGTATGGTGATGCAATCGCGCATGGATGCGCTTGAAGAGTATATGAAAGATAACCCGCAGGCGATTGCGATTGTCACCGGCGGTCAGGGTGATATTGAGACGATAACCGAGGCCGAGGCGTTTAGGCGCTCTCTTGAAGATGCGGGAATCCCTGCATCACGGATAATAATTGAGGATAAGGCATTAAACACCGCGCAGAATCTCGAATACTCGGCGCGTATTATAAAAGAGCGCGAGGGAAGCCTTGACGTTTCGTGCGCGGTGCTGACAAACGAATTTCATCTGTGGCGCGGAAAGTGCCTTGCAAAGAGCGTCGGACTTGATGCGACAGGGATTGCGGTGAAATCACCAAGGCTTGATTTACTGCTCCAGTACCACCTGCGCGAGTATTTTTCCGTGGTAAAGATGCTTATAGGTCTCGGCGGCTGGGATTTCAGTTTTTAGGGGAGGCTTCTCTCCCTCCGGCTTTTTGCCATTCGGCAAAAAGCCACCTCCCTCGTCAGAGGGAGGCTATGCAACGAAAGTTGGGGTGTTAGAAAATGTTTGAGCGGATACTCAAGATAAAAGAGAGTGACGGACGGATAAAATACATGCTAAAGAGCGTCACTGCGCGCATATACGAGCACAACATTTCCCAGGCGGGCGGTCAGCTTGCCTTTTTCCTGATGCTCTCAACATTTCCGTTTCTTATTTTTTTAAACACTCTTATCGCGTCATTTAACATATCAACGAAGATGATAGAGTCGTTTCTCATGCCGCTTTTCCCATCTGAGATTGTAAGTCTTATAAGCACGTATGTTGAGTATATTTCAAATAATCGCAGTGTAGGGCTTTTGTCAATCGGTATTGTGGCGACGGTGTTTTCAGCCTCCAAGGCGGTACGCGCTTTAAGCCGGGCACTTAATTTCGCGCACGGTGCTAAGGATAAGCGGAGCTTCTTTGGCGAAATTTTATTTTCCATGCTACTTATTCTTGCCGTCGGGGTTATGATAACGGTTATGATTGTCATCGTCGCCTTCAGCACGGATTTTGTGGAAACCGTTGCGCACGGCATGCGTATTCCGACGATGCTTATAAATATCGTGGACGCATGGCGGTGGGTGACGTTTGCCGCGGTAATGTTCTTCTTCCTCTGCCTTATGTACAAGCTGGTGCCCGGGGTTAGGCTTAAATTCCGCGAGGTAATGCCGGGGACCGTGTTCTCTATGGCGGGTTTTTTGGTGCTCACCGTCGGGTTTTCAGCCTACGTTAAGTATTTCATGCGCAATTCAGCACTTTACGGTACGATTGGTACGGTTATCGTGCTCATGTTCTGGCTGTATGTGGTCAGCATGATAATAGTTGTCGGCGCGGAGATAAACGGCGCGATAAAGGCGATGCCCGAGAGATTAAGAAGAAAATAAAATTTAATTATTAGACAAGGGACGGCATATATGCCGTGAGTCCGAGAGTGCGCACTTCAAAGCCGCAATGCAGATACGTAACCGCCATATGGTCTCGCGCTCGGATTTGGTGATATTTTATGTGCAGAGGGAACAAGGCGGCGCGTATCAGACATATGAATGGGCGCAAAAGAACAAAAAAAACATAATAAATCTGGGTGAGATTTAATAAAAACTGCGAAAAAAGGCGAAAAATCCCTTTACATATGGGAAAAATAGGCGTATAATTTACCTATAGAAGCTTGGGAGGTAGCCGCAAGGATGCTTATTATTATTTCCGGGAGTTCCGGAGTCGGAAAAAACACGATTATAAACCGCCTTTTTGAGGAAAGCTCAAGGCTTGCCCTGCTTCCTACAATGACCACGCGCGCGCCTCGCCCGGGCGAGAGCCAGAATAACCCATATCGGTTTGTTTCAAAGGATGAGTTTTTATCAGCTATTGACGCGGGTGAAATGCTCGAGTACTGCGAAATCCATGGGAATTTGTACGGCACGAACCGCCTGATTTTAGAGGATATGCAGAAGGCGGGCAAGGTGCTTATAAAGGATATTGACGTTGAGGGCACGATAAATCTGATGAAGGCTCTGCCGTCGGTTGTAAGTATTTACTTAAAGCCGAAAAGCCGCGAGGTGCTCGAGGAGCGCTTGCGCGGACGCGGTGAGGAGCAGATTGAGCTGCGGCTTAAGCGGTACGAGTATGAGGAGTCGATGGCTCATAATTACAAGTACGTGCTCATTAACGATAAAATTGACGATACGCTTGCCGAGATACGCAGGATTGTGCGCACTGAGGCGCAGGCGGCGGGGGTAGAATCCCCCATTTAAAATTGCTTCTTTTCATTTCTCATTTTTTCTCCCCCCTTTTTGTCTGCTCCCCTCGTTTGGTGAATGCCGGATGAGGGGAGTAGATTTTATACCGTGTTAAAAAACATCACGGACAGAACCCGGCGGCGATTGGTCCGCACTCTCAGGCAGTGATTGCAGAGGTGGACGTAATAGCAGAGGTTGTGGTATAATAACCTCAGGGAAAAAACGCAAAGCGTTTTTTTGCGTCAAAGACGCGCTTGCCTTTGGCAAGCACCCCTGAGAACATTGTATCACTAATCCTTTCTTGCAAGGCAAGAATTTGCGGCTTCGCCGCAACAAACGCAGAATGCGTTTTGGATTGTGGTATAATTAATTTAGCTGAGTTTGCCTGACGGCAAGAGAAGTTTAATAGGATTATAAAAATGGAGTATTGTGTTATGAAGCTATCGGGAGCAGACATAGTTGTACGCACGCTCATTGAGCATGGGTGTGACGTGGTGTTCGGGTATCCGGGCGGTAATGTTTTAGATGTCTACGACTCTATTTACAAGTACAAAGATGAGATTTCGCACGTGCTTTCCGCCCACGAGCAGGGCGCGGCGCACGCGGCGGACGGCTATGCCCGCGTTACAGGAAAGTGCGGCGTTGTTATTGCGACATCCGGCCCGGGGGCTACGAATTTAGTAACCGGCATTGCGACCGCATACCTCGACTCTGTACCCATGGTCGCTATATGCGGAAACGTGGACTCTTTAAAAATTGGCACTGACAGCTTCCAGGAGATAGACATAACCGGTATAACACTTCCGATTACCAAGCACAATTACTTTGTAAGTGACGTAGAAGAGCTTGCTGACACTATACGTGAGGCGTTCATGCTCGCGTGCTCGGGAAGACCCGGGCCTGTGCTTGTGGACGTGCCGCGCGATGTCCAGCGCGCGATGTGCGAGTATCAGCCCAAAGAGCCGCTTGAGCCGCAGGGGATGATTGCCGCAAAGGCGATGCGTATATCCGCGGCGGCGGAGTTTATAAACCTATCAAACCGACCGCTTGTGTATTTTGGCGGGGGAGTGGTATCCTCAGGGGCGCAGGCGCAGGTTATAGAGCTTGCCGAGCGACTTGACGCACCGATAGCCTGCTCGATGATGGGGCTTTCGGCTATACCCACCGACCACCCGCGCCTTTTGGGTATGCAGGGTATGCACGGCGGGTATGCGAGCTGGCGCGCTATGGATAATGCCGACTGTATTATCGCCTTGGGTGTACGTTTTAATGACCGCGCGACAGGTGACAGTACGCGTTTTGCAAGCTCGGGCAAGATTGTGCACATAGATATTGAGGGCGCAGAGCTTTCAAAGACCGTGAGTGAGGAGCACAGCTTAAGGGGCGATTTAAAGATGACGCTCTCCGAGCTTATTCCGCTTATAGAAAAAACACCGCGCCCGCACTGGAGCGCGGAGATTTCACGCTATAAAAGCGAGCAGGATAAGAGGCTCGACGAGCGCGAAGGTATGACACCGCGCGCAATAATAGAGGCGATAAACCGCCACGCGGGCGAGAATACGCCGATTGCGACGGATGTCGGCCAGCATCAGATGTGGGCGGCGCAGTTTTTAAACTTTAGGCGCGAGCGCAGGTTTATATCCTCGGGCGGACTTGGAACCATGGGCTTTGGAATGGGTGCGGCGATTGGCGCGGCGATTGGCGCGGGCGAGCGCGCGATACTCATAACCGGTGACGGAAGCTTCGGCATGAGCTTAAACGAGCTTGCGACTGCGGTTTCAAATAATGTTGCGATTACCGTGGTTATATTCAATAACCGCGCACTAGGAATGGTGCGCCAGATTCAGGGCGAGGCTTTCGGCGGAAGGTATTCACACACCGAGCTTGACAGAAAGACGGATTTCGTAGCCGTTGCGCGCGCATTCGGTGCTGAGGGCTGCAGGGCGGAGAGTTTGCCAGACCTTGAAGCCGCGCTTGAATGTGCGGCAAAAAGCCACGGTGTATATCTTATAGACTGTGCGATTTCAAGAGACGAGCTTGTGCTCTCACCATATGACGGATTGGGGGAATAGGGCTGTGAAGAGGTTTACTGTGGCAGTTCTGGTACGAAATGAGTTTGGCGTGCTAAACCGCGTTACCAGTATGTTTCGCCGCCGCCAGTTTAACATACGCGCGCTGACGGTTAGTGAGACGGAGACGAATATCTACTCGCGCATCACCGTCATTTTCGAGGGTGAGGATGAAATGGCAGAGCAGCTTATAAACCAGCTCTACAAGCTGCCCGACGTGTGCGCGGTGCGTGAAATGGGCGCGGACGAGTCGATAAGCTGTGAGGTTATGCTAATTAAGCTTAAAAATGAGGAGCAAAGCCGTGACGCGATACGTTCTGCAGCGGAGGCGTGCAAGGCGGAGATTGTCGATTACACGCGTGAGGCGATAATTTTGCAGATTACCGGTGATAGCGCGCGGCTTGACGCGTTCTTAGACGTAATGCGCGATTACACGATACTCGAAATGTGCCGCACAGGCGTTGTAAGCCTTGAGCGCGGCGCAACGACTATAAAGGAAACGGTTTAGATTTTACCCCGCACTGTCATGTTAAGTCAGTGCGGGGTTAATTTTTTGTAGGGAATGCATTTATGCATTCCGAGGCGGAAGGGATAAATCCCTTCCCTACAATGCGAGGATGTCGCATAATTTTTGGAGAAAATGAGAAGATTTGAAAGAATGTCATTGTAATTTTTTCTGATTGGTGTATAATATCTTTGTATGACTGCAGAAGACGAGACGGGTAAATGTCATTATAAATACAAATGGGGGCTAAAATAAGTGCTATCCTTTATACAGGTTTTTAACCTGATTATATTTTTTATTTTTACGATATGCTATTCATATCAGTTTATATACGTGTTCGTCACGCTTTTCGGAAAGCGTGAGAAGCTTGAGGCCAAGGTGCAGCACAGGTATGCGGTAATCATCGCCGCGCGCAATGAGCGGGACGTTATCGCGCATCTTATATCAAGCATCAAAAAGCAGAAGTACCCGCAGGAGCTTGTAGACATATTCGTGATTGCGGATAACTGCACCGACGATACTGCAGAGGTTGCACGCGGCGCGGGTGCGCATGTATATGTGCGCGATGACCGCGAGTATGTGGGCAAGGGCTATGCGCTCGACTACGCGTTTAAGAAGATTGCAAGAGACTTTGGCGAGAAAAATTACGAGGGGTATTTCATATTTGATGCGGACAACCTCTTGGATGAAAATTACATAGCTGAGATGAACCGCGCGTTTGACAGCGGTTATCGCATCGTGACGAGCTACCGCAACTCAAAAAATTACGATACAAACTGGATTTCTGCGGGAAGCTCACTGTGGTTTTTAAAAGAGGCGCGCTACTTAAATAACGCGCGGATGATATTAAAGTCAAGCTGTGCGGTGTCCGGCACCGGGTTTTTGGTGCATGCGGATATTATACACCGTAATAACGGCTGGAAGCATCATTTGCTGACTGAGGATATTGAATTTTCAATTGATAACGTGATTTCGGGCGAGGTAATAGGCTACTGCGACGAGGCGATGCTCTATGACGAGCAACCGACCGAGTTTGAGCAGTCGTGGAATCAGCGCCTGCGCTGGGCGAAGGGTTTTTATCAGGTGGTCGCGCGCTACGGATGGCGGCTGTTTAAGGGTATATTCGGTAAAAAACCGCTCGCGTGTTATGATATGATGATGACGATACTGCCGGCAATGGGCATTTCGGTCATCGGGGTGGTTGTAAACCTGGTATTTATGGTGCTCGGATTTACGGAGCCGGGCGGGATAAACGCGCTTATTTTGGCGTGCGCGATGTCGGTTATAACCACGGCGGTTAATTTCTATTTGATTTTATTCTTCTTTGGTGCGATTACCACGATAAGCGAGTGGAAGAAAATCCGCGCGAGTGCAAAAAAGAAGATTATTTATATGTTTACCTTCCCAATCTTTATCCTGACGTATGTGCCGATTGCGATTGTCGCGCTATTCCGCAAGATTGAGTGGACACCGATTAAGCACAGCGTTTCAAAGACAATAGAGGAATTGCAACAGTAGGGGACATTTGTGAATCGCCCGCAGCGGGATAGCCAATCCCTCAGTCAGCTTTGCTGACAGCTCCCTTTACACAAGGGAGCCTTTTGAGCGGTGACGAAAGAGGTATCGGAATTGTTTGTATTTGTTGATGAGAGTAACAAAAGTCAATACGAGGCGTTTGTAAGTAGCCATGCGAGAGGACATTTCCTGCAGTCTCTGCACTGGGCTGAGTTTAAAGGTGGCGGGCGCGGCGTTATGAGCGTTTCAGATGACGGCGTGGTCAGGGGTGCTATGCTTCTTTTGCCGCAGCGTGCGCCGATGAGGTTGGGTAAGTTTTTATACAGCCCGCGCGGACCGGTGTGTGATAATGACGTTCAGGTAATGCGCGACCTTCACGAGGGTGCTATGGAGTATGCAAAGGAAATCGGCGCGTACATGTTATCCCTTGACCCGGATGTGACGGACGAGGGATTTGCCGAGAATATGGAGAAGGTAGGCTTTTCGCGCGACGTTAAATGCGCGGACACAGGAATCCTGCAGCCGCTTTCGGTTTTCCGCATAAACATAGGCGGTATGAGTGATGAGGAGCTTATAATGAGCTTTCACTCCAAGGCGCGCTACAGCGTGCGCGCATCACTTAAGTCGGGCGCTCATTGCCGCATAAGCGAGAGTGGGGATGACTTAAAGGCGTTTCAGAAGCTTTTGGTTGAGACGGCTGCGCGTGATAATTTTACCCCGCGCCCGATTGAGTATTTTCAAAAGATGTTTAAAATCCTTCCCGAGGACATGCGCAAGCTCTTTGTGGTCGAGCTTGAGGGTGAGATTATCGCGGGAAGCGTACTTATAAAATACGGAAATAAGACCTGGCATTTATACGGCGCGTCCTCAGGTGCGCACACGAAGGAGCTACCCAACTTCCTCATGCAGTGGGAGATGATGCGCTACACGATAGCCGAGGGGTGCGAGGTTTACGATATGCGCGGTGTCGCGGGTGAGCACGATAAGTCCGCGCCGCTTGAGGGGCTTATGCGCTTTAAAAAGCGTTTTGGCGGCGAGCTAATAACCTTTATCGGCAGGCTTGACGCGGTGTATGACAAAAAGAAAAAGCTAAAGATTGACACGCTTAAGAAAATTAAAGGATTTTTGGGGAGATAATCTATGATACAATACGTTACTGACGAGTGGCGCGGGAGATACGAGGAATTTATAAGCGCGCATCAAAAGGGCCACTTTGTAAAGAGCCTTAAGTGGGCGGAGTTTAAAAAGCCGTGGAAGCAGGAGGTTTTCCTAAGCCTTGACGGTGCGGGGAACATCCGCGGCAGCATGCTCATCTTCGTAAGTCAGGTTCCGCACACCAAGTACACGCACATGTACTGCCCGCGCGGGCCGGTAGTCGAAAACGGTGACCGTGAGACGCTAAAGGAGCTCTGCGACGAGGCGGCGCGCCTTGCTGAGAGATATAACGCATATGAGCTGAGCATTGACCCGGACATCGAAGAGGCAAAAGAAGCGGATGCCGAGTACCTTGAGGACTTAAAGTCGGTCGGGTTTGTTGTAAATAACACGAAGAACCGACCCGAGTACCTGCAGGCGCGGTACGTGTTCCGCTTGGACCTTGAGGGCAAAACGCCTGACGAGGTGTTCATGGGCTTCCATTCCAAGACACGCTACAACGTGCGCCTGAGTGCAAAGAAGGGCGTGACGTGCAGAATCGGCGATAAGTCCGACCTTCCCGCATTCCGTGAGATTATGATAGAAACCGCAGTGCGTGACGGATTTATGGCGCGCTCTTTAAAGTATTTTGAGGAGATGTACGATATTTTAGCCCCTGAGAATTTCAGGCTCTACATGATGGAGTACGAGGGCAAGGCGATTGCGGGTGCTATCGCTATCTGGTACGGTGACAAGCTGTGGTACCTCTACGGCGCGTCCTCAAACCGCGAGCGCAACCGCATGCCCAACTACATGATGCAGTGGGAGATGATACAGTGGGCTATGGAGAAGGGTTGCCGTATCTATGACTTCCGCGGCGTGACGGGTGACATGGAAAAGACGTTTTTGGACGGGCTTATCCGCTTTAAGCAGGGCTTTGGTGCGTATCAGGCGGATTTCGTGGGTAAGCTTGACATGCTATATCATCCCAAGGCGGCAAAGCGGATTGAAAACCTGCAGTCAGCCTACCGCGCAGCGGTGCGTAAGATTGGCATTATAAAAGGAAAATTATTGGGAAAATAAGAAGGTCTGAAAAGACCTTCTTTTTTTATGTC
>JAZRUF010000020.1:0-3897 GCA_045652405.1 Eubacteriales bacterium
ATGGCTGCCGCATCCGGCATTTCCAATATAATTGTACGCATTGAAGAGAAGGTTTCATTTGATGTGTTAACTGAGAAACTATCTGCCGCGATAAAACGAGCGGAAACAGCCGATGTCAATATTTTGCTTGAAACCGTCGGCTATCTTGCAAACACCGAAAACGTAATTGATATAATCAATTTCTTTTCATCCTCTGCAATCGGTGCGTCCTGGAACGTCAGAGGCACGTATTTTGGCGAAGGTGAGACCGCCGAAGCCACCATTAAAACATTAGGTGCATATATAAAGTATGTGCGCCTGGGCGACATGAAAGACGGAAAAACCGTTTTAATCGGCGAAGGCGAGCTTGATGTCCAAAAGCTTATAGGCGCACTCTCCTCACTCAATTATGAAGGATATATATGCGCGGCATGGAATGAAGAAATTAATGACGCGGATATAGTACTTACCCATTTTGCAAATTATATCTCAACCCTCAACCGCGAGAAAAAATCGTTTGACCACGCATACTATAATAGGGATAAGACCGGTACCTTCGTGTGGAAAAAATACGATGTTATCGATGCAACGTTTTCCGATGTTCTCGATACAATGGTAGAAAACTATCCTGACCAGTACGCGTTTAAATACCCAACGCTTGATTATACGAGAACTTACGAGCAGTTCCGTCGCGATGTAGATGAATGTGCCGCAGCGCTTATTTCTCTCGGCGTAAAAGCCGGTGACCATGTCGCAGTGTGGGCGACAAACATTCCACAGTGGTTTATAACCTTCTGGGCAACCACGAAAATCGGCGCGGTTTTAGTAACCGTCAATACCGCATATAAAATTCACGAAATCGAATACCTGTTAAAGCAGTCTGATACCCATACTCTTATAATGATTGAGTATTGTAAGGACATTAACTATAAAGAGATAATCGAGGAGCTTTGCCCGGAGCTTAAAAATCTTGAGCCGGGTAACCCGCTGTATTCTAAAAATCTTCCGTTTTTGCGCAACGTTGTAACTGCGGGATTTTCGATGCAGGGATGCCTTACGTGGGAGGAAATGCTCTCGCGCTCATCTCTGGTTCCTCGTGAAGAGGTGCGCAGACGTGCATCACTTGTAAAACCTGACGACGTATGCAACATGCAGTATACGTCCGGAACAACCGGTTTCCCGAAAGGTGTTATGCTCACTCACCGCAATATTGTCAACAACGGTAAAACTATTGGTGACAGAATGGACCTGTCAACGGCTGACCGCATGATGATTCAGGTGCCGATGTTCCATTGCTTTGGAATGGTCCTTTCTATGACGTCTATGATGACGCACGGCGGTACACTTTGCCCGATTCCCTACTTCTCCCCCAAGTCATCGCTTTCCTGCGTCAACAACGAAAGAATAACGTGCTTTAACGGTGTTCCCACCATGTTCATTGCAATGTTTAACCATCCGGATTTTGCAAAAACCGATTTCTCATATATGAGAACCGGCATTATGGCGGGAGCAAACTGCCCGGCAGATTTAATGCGCCGCGCGTCCGTTGAAATGAATATGCGTGAAATCATTTCTGTTTACGGCCAGACTGAAGCATCGCCCGGATGTACTATGGGCGAAGTCAATGAGGACCTCGACCACCGTGTTGAGACGGTCGGCAGCGCTTTCCCGGGTGTTGAGTGTAAGATTATCGACCCTGAAACCGGCGAGGAACTCCCTGACGGTGAGAGCGGTGAATTTGTAGCACGCGGGTTTAATATCATGAAAGGCTACTATAAAATGCCCGAAGCAACTGCCCAGGCGATTGATGCTGACGGATGGCTCCATTCCGGTGACATCTGCATGAGAACGCCGGACGGCTATTACAAGGTTACAGGTCGCCTTAAAGATATGATAATCCGCGGCGGTGAGAACCTCTATCCGCGCGAAATTGAAGAGTTTTATCTGACTAACCCGAAAGTTCGCGATGTCCAGGTCGTCGGTGTTCCGGACGAAAAATACGGTGAGGAATGCTGCGCATGGATTATTCTTCATAAGGGCGAAACCGCTGATGAAAACGAAATGCGTGAATTTGGCAATGCATCCATCGCAAGGCATAAAGTACCACGGTATTTTATATTTGTAAATGAGTTTCCCATGAATGCTGCGGGTAAAATATTAAAGTACAAAATGCGTGATGAATCCACAGAAAGGTTAGGACTCAAAAAATAATTTTAAAAAAATTCAAAAAAGTATTGACAAAGAAATTTTTTCGGTATAATATATAATATAAATTTGAATATCACAAATAACGACTGTGACGAGGACGGTCGGATTGTGAAGCCTTGAGAGAGTTGCCGTGTGGTGCGAGGCAATGGCGTAGCTTTCCAATGACCCATCACCTCTGAGTCGAAGGACCGAAAGTCGTAAGACGAGTAGATTCCTTCCGTAATGCTGCGTAAAGGCAAAAGGCTTGTCAGAGCCTGGAAAGTGACGGAATTTATCTTCCGTAATTTGAGTGGTACCGCGGGTTTATTAACTCGTCTCAAAAGTTTTTTTGAGACGAGTTTTTTGTTTTATTCAAATTCGTAACAAACTAATTAAGTTGGCGAAAATGAAAGGAGACAAAACAATGGAGTACAGTTTGAAAGAAGTTGCAGGCAGAATCAAAGGCCTGCGCGAAGCAAAGGGTTTCTCGCCTGAAGAGCTTGCAAAGCTCACAGGAGTATCAGTCGAGGACTATAAGGTGTTGGAAGAAGGCGAAACAGACTTCAGCTTTACGTTTATCTATAAATGCGCAAAGGCTTGCGGTGTTGAAGTTGTTGACCTGTTAGACGGAACCAGTACAACTCTTAAATCGTTTGCTATTACCAGAAAAGGTGAGGGCCTTAAAATAGTAAAAAAGCACGGTGTTGTATATAATAACCTTGCTCCTAAATTTAAAGAAAAGCTCGCAGAACCATTCCTGGTTAAATTTCCGTATATTGAAGAAGAACAGAACCAGCCTATCAAGTTAAGCTCGCACAAGGGTCAGGAATTTGATGTTATCCTCAAAGGTTCTCTCAAAGTCCAAGTCGGAAACCATGTGGATATCTTAAATGAGGGTGACTCTATTTTCTATAACAGCACAATCCCTCACGGTATGATTGCAGCGAGCGAGGGCGGCTGTGAATTCCATGCGGTTGTTTTAAATCCGCATGACGGTCAGGTTAGTGACGAATACCCCGAAGCTCCGATGATTGCCGCAGAGGTTAAAGCGAAGAAAGCAAAAGCTGAAACCGTAGCGGATAAATTCATCGAATCATCTTATGATGAAAACGGCGTATTCAACGGCATCACTTTTAAAAATGACGATAACTTCAATTTCGCGTTTGACTGTGTTGACGCGATTGCAGAAAAGACACCGGATAAGCTTGCTATGATGTGGGTTGCAAACGATAAAACAGACCGCCGTTTTACCTTCAGTGATATGAAAAAGTATTCAGCAAAGACTGCAAACTATTTTGAATCGCTCGGCATTAAAAAAGGCGATACTGTAATGCTCGTATTAAAAAGGCATTATCAGTTCTGGTTCTGTATGCTTGCACTGCATAAAATCGGCGCTATTGCAATCCCTGCAACCAATCAGCTTGTAGAGCACGACTTTACTTACAGATACAGAGCTGCAAAGGTAAAAGCTATTGTGTGTACCGCCGATGGCGATGTATCTGTCGAGGCTGAAAAGGCGGCAGCAGAATTCCCGGATATGATAAAAGTATTAGTTGGCGGGAAAAAGGATGGCTGGAACGATTTTAACGTCGAAATGGAGCGCTTTAGCACCAACTACAAACGCACGGAAAATACTCCCTGCGGAAGTGACCCGATGCTTATGCTCTTTACCTCCGGTACCACCGGTTATCCCCGCATTGCAACGCATTCCTATAAATATGCGCTGGGGCA
>JAZRUF010000021.1:0-3261 GCA_045652405.1 Eubacteriales bacterium
ACTCAGCGCATGGAATTTATCGGTTATGCCTGAAATACCTGCGATAACCGCTGAAAGGCTAAAGCTTTGCGGCACAATGTTTTTTACAACATAGAGTGCATCACTCATATTGTTTGCGCGGAAGAATATCCACGAAAAGCATATAAGCGAAAAAGTGATTAAAACTTGAATTATCTTGTGAAGCGTTTTTGCTCTGTTAAGTCGTAGCGCGCGGCAAAAGCCTTTTTTGACACTGCTGTGCGCACGGCCTAAGGCTACATATACGCCGTTTATAATGCCCCAGACCACAAAGGACCAGTCGGCACCGTGCCACAGGCCGGAGACTGCGTTTGTAAATACAGTGTTAAAGTAATAGCGCGCTTTACCTTTGCGGCTCCCGCCGAGCGGGATGTAGAGATAATCGCGAAACCATGAGGAAAGTGAAATATGCCATCTGCGCCAGAACTCGCCGGTGGATTTTGAAAAATAAGGTCTTTCAAAGTTCTGCATCAGGTCAAATCCCAGGATACGAGCAGAGCCTACTGCAATGTCACTGTAGCCTGAAAAATCGCAGAAAATCTGGAATGCGAAGGCGACAGTAGCAATTATAAGCGCGTAGGAGTTATGGCTTTGCAGGTTATTGTAAACCATGTCAACTATCGGTGCAAGCCGGTCGGCTATTACAACTTTTTTAAAAAGTCCCCACAGTATCCAGCGAAGCCCGCTTGTAAGCCGCTCAGGGTCAAACCTCTGGAGTTTTCTAAATTGGGGAAGCAGGTTGTCTGAGCGCTCTATAGGTCCGGCAACCAGTTGCGGGAAGAATGAAACGTAGAGTGCAAATATGCCCAAATGCGTCTCAACCTTTGTTTGCCCGCGGTAGACATCAATAGTATAGCTGAGCGTCTGGAACGTAAAAAACGATATTCCGACCGGGAGTAAAAGCTCAAGTGACGGTACGGATGCGCTGACTTTAAAAAAGCTGAGTGCCGAATTTATCGTATCCGTAAAAAATCCAAGGTATTTATATACAACCAAAACGCCGAAGCTCAGGATAAGGTCAATGGCTAAAATCCATTTGCGCTTTGTTTTGTTTTCCTCACGGTTAATTAGGATTGCGCCGAAGTAATTAAGCGCTGTGCAGAATAAAATAAGAAGCGCATATTCCGGCTTCCAGCACATATAAAAATAATAACTGCCCATAAGCAGTAGTGCCCAACGGAAACGCGGCGGAATAATGAAAAACGCAAGCGTTATAAGTGGTAAAAATATTAAGTAATGAAATGAATTAAAAAGCAATATCTGTCACCGCACATTCACAGGTAATAAAAGCACCTGAATATTTTTTCTGTATACTCATTAAAGTATACAATGTAAAGCCTTTTCTTGTCAATCAGCCATGTATAATTAATGCAATTTACGTAAAGACTAAGCACAACAAAATAAAGGAAAGGTGATTAAAATGGAAAAAAGAGTATTACTTGCACTTGCCGCAGCTATTATGCTACTCAGCTTTACAGCATGCGGAGGAAACGCCGGAAATGACATGGAAAACGACATGAACAACCTCGAGGAAGGTCTTGAGAATGACGGCCAGATTCTTGAAGAGGATATGCAGCAGGGTATGGAACAGGGAATGCAGAACGCTGAAAATGCTATGGATAGCATGATGGGCGGAGAGCCTGTAACACGCTACAGTGAAAACGATATTGAGTTTGACGTTCCGGAAAGCTGGCGGAATAACTTTAAAGCAACCCTAAATCAGCATAACGAGAACACCAATCAGGGATATTCGACCATTGACTTCTATTATTCGACAAACGCAAACAGCCCGTATAAGATTATGACTATCGGACGCTTTCCAAAGGCGGTATGGGAAACTGTGAGCAAGAACACCCCGGAAGCCGAGGGAAAGAAACTCGGTCAGTCAAAAGACGGTGAATGGATATATTCACTCAATTTTGAGGCAGAGCCGCTCAGCCAGGACAAGGGATACCTCGCCGCAAAAAGCGATGCAGAAAAGTTAAAGGATAAAATCAAGATTACAAAGTAATAATCTAAAACCCGATGCGTGATAGCATCGGGTTTTTGTATGCCGGAAAAAATATGAAAAATTAAGCTTCAAACATTGTGTTACGAAATGATAAGTGGTATTATATAGCTATATAATTTTCAGGAGTGGCCAAATGAAGTTTCAAACGAGTTATTTTAGCTGTCCGGGTACGCGTGAAAACAACGAGGATTGGGCGGCTTTTTCATATAAAAAGCACCGCTCCGGCGTTTGGGCAGTGGCAGACGGCTTAGGCGGGCACTTAAACGGCGAAATAGCCTCCCGCACGGCAGTCGATGCCGCGATAAGCACGTTTTTGGAAAACCCTAAGGTGCACAGCGATAATATAATAAAGGTAATGGAAGCCGCAAACCGCGCGGTATGGTGCAAGCAGGGCGAAGAGCATGGGTATGACAGTATGAAAACCACGCTTGTCGCCATGTTTATGCGCCGTGGATATGCCTGCTTTGCTCATGCGGGGGACAGCCGTTTGTATCTTTTCAGGAAAAACCGTATTGTTTTTCAAACGCGCGACCATACTGTTCCACAGCTTATGATGGAAAACGATAAGCTTCCTGAAGGCGATGTACGCTTCTGCGAGGACAGAAACCAGCTTTTGTGTGCACTCGGCGCGTATAATATAGTGAGTGCGGATGTCACTAATAAGCCTATTCATCTGCGTCGCGGCGATGCGGTGCTTATGTGCACGGACGGATTTTGGGAGAGGGTTCTTGAGGAGAGGATGGAGGATACCCTCAGCATATCCAAAAGCCCGGAGCAGTGGCTTTCTCTCATGCGCTTTCACCTTGAGAAGGAGAAGGTCGAGCGGCAGGATAATTACACTGCAATGGCGGTTTTTGTGCGCTAAGATATAATGTGACGGAGAATTAAAAATGGAAAATCTTATGATGATAGTAATATTGGTGCTGCTTTTTATTTCTCACGGCGCACGCGGGATTTTCATGAAGCTTGGTCAGAAAGGCAGAGTTTCAACCCTAAAGCAGGCTCTTGTGTATACCACCGTCTACTCGGCTCTGCAAGCTGCCGTACTTCTTGCAAGTCGGATCGTAGCCATGTCGTTCTGTGAGCCAAGGAGTTGTGTGTGAATGTTGTCTTCCTAAGACCGCTTGGCCTCCGACTTTGAAGCTTGGTCAGAAAGGCAGAGTTTCAACCCTAAAGCAGGCTCTTGTGTATACCACCGTCTACTCGGCTCTGCAAGCTGCCGTACTTCTTGC
>JAZRUF010000022.1:0-14136 GCA_045652405.1 Eubacteriales bacterium
TTCCGGCTGCAGATAGAGTGAATTTACGATATTTTTCTTGCGCTTGCCTTCGGTCCCGGTAACCGCCCAGGTCTTCTCCGGAAGCTCGCGTCCGGTTCCTTCAGGGAACTCGACCGGCTCCATCATCTGGCCTAAGATACCGTCGCCCAGAATCATGACAGGGGTACGATACATATCAGCAATATCAAAAGCCTCGTATGTAAGAGATACCATTTCCTGAACAGTGCTGGGTGCGAGTATCGGCAGGTGGAAGTCACCATGGCCTAAGCCGCGTGTTGCCTGATTATAGTCAGACTGCGACGGCTGAATACCGCCAAGGCCCGGACCGCCGCGCTGGATATTTACGATAACAGCCGGCAGGTCACAACCTACCAAATAGGATATACCCTCGCTCTTGAGTGAAATTCCCGGGCTTGAGCTTGAGGTAAGAACGCGCTTGCCGGTAGATGCTGCACCGAGCACCATGTTGATAGCTGCGACCTCACTCTCCGCCTGAAGGAATGTGCCGCCTGCCTTGCGCATATGCTTTGCAAGGTAAGCTGCAACCTCAGTCTGCGGGGTTATGGGATAGCCGAAGAAGTAACGGCAGCCTGCACGAATAGCAGCTTCCGCCAGAGCTTCGTTGCCTTTCATCAAAACTTTCTCGCTCATTTGATCTAAAACCTCCCCTTTTACTTCTCTACTCGGATGACAACATCCGGGCACATTGTTGCACAAATAGCACAGCCTATGCACTTTTCAGGCTCCGCCATCTGAGCAGGATTAAAGCCTTTTTTGTTAATTCGATCCTGAGCCATCTCAAGAATCTTCTTCGGGCATACATGGACGCATAATCCACAGCCCTTACACTCGTCCTCACGGAAAGTTACCTTTGGCATAAAAATGTACCTCCTTATATGCTAAAGACAAAATTTTACTTATTCCAATACTCCTTAGTGTATATACGAACCGGGAAAGGGTTGGGCACATCAATTGCGCCGAGCTCCTCCGGATACGCAGTCATAACAAGCGGGATACCCGCCATTTTGCAGACCTCATCGGCATAGCTGACTGAAGCTTTCACATGCTCTTTAGTCGTCAGCTTTCCTAAATTTGAGTTATTTACAACTCCGTTAAATTTCACATGGCAAGCCTCTTCTATCTCGCGCATTACCTCAATTGTATCCTCAGGTGTGCGCGTATCCGGGCGATACATGCTTATTACAAGAAGCATGTGATAGTCGCCACACTCCTCCAAAAGCTCGGCAAAACGCCCGAGAGCATATGCTCCGCGGTCATCACCACCCAAATCCACAACTGAATACCCGGGTGCTGAAAAAATAGAGTACGCAGCGGCGGGAATTGCCGGCAAATCCACATTTGAATTTGCAAACTCGGAGGCTATCATTCTTATACCGCACTCACCTAAAAGCTTCTCACTGTCCTTAGTGCGGAAATAGGGATTTACAATATCCAAATCGCATACGGATACGTCCTCACCGCTTTCTCTCAGCTTGAGCGCATAATTTACCGCCAGATTTGTTTTTCCGCTGCCGTAGTGACCTGCGAATACAGTTATTTTTTTACCGTTCATATTCGTCACCCACCTTTTGCTTACCGGATAATATATTATTATAGCAAAGTAATTTATTATTTGCAACGTCAAAGACACGCTTTCTTTCGTAAAATATTCGTTTTTTTTGTTTATTTTGACATTTGCACCGCGCCTGAATTCAACGCATTTTCTTGTTAATTCGTATTTTTGTATTTTCCTCTGCATAAACTATAAAAAACCTTGACTTTCAAATATCAATATACTAAAATACAGCTGTACTTGCGGCTGTAAGAAAAAGGAGTATTTTTTCATGCACAAACCCGATTTCTTTAAAGCCACCCAGGGAAAACTCATTGTCTCCTGCCAAGCACTCAGCGACGAACCTCTCCACAGTCCGTATATCATGTCGCGTATGGCATATGCGGCAAAGCTCGGCGGAGCCGCGGGTATACGCGCAAACTCAATAGCGGATATTTGCGACATACGCAAAATTGTGGATTTGCCGATGATAGGAATAATAAAGCGTGTGCACGAAAACTGCGATGTTTACATTACGCCGACAGTTTCCGAGGTTGACGAGCTTGTTTCCGCGGGTGTTGAGGTCATCGCGATGGATGCCACCGACCGTACCCGCCCTACTGGCAGAACTATAGCTGAAGATTTTCCGGAGATAAGAAAAAAGTATCCAAATCAGCTTTTTATGGCAGATTGTGCAACGTTCGAGGACGCTATTCGCGCGGTCGAGCTTGGTTTTGACTGCGTGGGCACTACACTACGCGGGTATACGGATGAGACGAAAGAAATTAAAATTCCAGACTTCGAATTTATAGCAAAGCTCGGCGTTGAAATCCACATCCCGGTAATCGCCGAGGGCGGGATATGGAGTCCTGAGGAGTTAAAAAAGGTTATGAACATCCCCGGAATACACGCAGCAGTCGTCGGCAGTGCAATAACTCGCCCGATGGAGATAACTAAAAAATACGTCGCTGCAATATCATAAAATGTATCTCCTACCGGCAAGGTAGTTCGCGATAACAGAACCGTTGAGCTTATGCGCAACAATCTTACGTTCTCTTTCTTTTTGGATTCCACGGTTATGAATGATAAAATTTCCCATGAGAACGCACTCAAGCTTCTCGGCATGGCATAAGCCCTATAATGTATGTAAAAATGCTGCAACGTTTGTTGCAGCATTTTTTATTAATCTTCTTTTTTCATACTCTGGTTAAAGCTTCCCAGGAAAGCATTTATGCGCTCATTGCCGGAATTTGAAAGAACATCATCCGGAGCACCGTCTGCTACGATTACGCCGCCGTCCATAAATATGATACGGTCGGATACATCGCGCGCAAATGCCATCTCATGCGTTACGATGACCATCGTCATCTTCTCCTCGGCAAGCTGACGTATAACGCGCAGAACCTCAAGCGTAAGCTCAGGGTCTAATGCGGATGTCGGCTCGTCGAAGAACAGGATATCCGGATGCAATGCCAGAGCGCGCGCTATTGCGACACGCTGTTGTTGTCCGCCGGAGAGCTCATTGGGATAATTGTTTACCTTATCCGCAAGCCCGACCCGCGCAAGCAGTGACAGTGCAGAAATTCTGATTTCCTCAAGGATTTGCCTTTTGTTTGAGCGATAATCTTCCCTCTCCTTAGCCAGAAGAGACGGTGCAAGCATTACATTCTCAAGAGCCGAATACTGCGGGAACAGGTTGTAGGACTGGAACACGAGTCCGCACGCAAGCTGCCAACGGCGCTGGTCCTGTTTGGACTTTCCCGCACTGTTGGATGAGTCATACACATTATTTCCGTTGATTGTTATTCTGCCACTTGTCGGAATTTCAAGCGCATTCAAGCAGCGCAAAAGCGTAGTCTTACCGCTGCCCGACGAGCCTATAACCGAAAGCACCTCACCCTTTTCCATAGAAAAGTTAATGCCTTTTAAAACCTCGGTTTTGCCGAAGCTTTTATATAGATTATTGACTTCTAAAATAGCCATAATTTTCTAACCCTTATAATAGTCTAATTTCTTCTCTATGTATCCGAAGACAAGAGTAAGAATTCCGTTAAATGCCAGGAAATACAGTGCTGTCGAAAACAGCGGAACGATAAGTCCCTGCTTGGTAAAGCGCTCAGCACACATGATAATCTCGGTAACCGCGACCACACGTGCAAGAGATGTATCCTTTACAAGAGTAATTATCTCATTTCCCATCGGAGGTATAATACGCTTTATAACCTGCGGGAAAATCACACGGAAGAACGTCTGGCTCTTGGTCATGCCCAGAACCTGGCACGCTTCGTACTGCCCCTTAGGTATAGCCTCTATACCGCCTCTGTATATTTCCGAAAAATATGCGGCATAGTTTATCGCAAACGCGATAAGAACCGCAAGTTCTCTTGAGCGAAGCGGCATATCAAACATAAGCCCCGGTGCGTATAATACGACAAAAATTTGGAGCATCAGGGGCGTACCCCTGATGATCCAAACAAATGTGCGTGTCAACAAACGAAGCGGAGCAAAGTTTGCTATCGCTTTTAAAATTTTCGATGAGCTTATCCGCTCTAAAAATCGCAACGGTCTGAATTTTGACATCGAGCCGAATGCAACTATAAGTCCGAGCGGAATTGCCGTGATCAGCGTAACTGCAAATATCATGCAGTTTATGCCGAACCCTTCGGTCAAAGACCGAATAACAACTTCAAAAGTTGACATAAGCTATATTCCGCCTTTAATTATTCCTTGATAAGAAGATTCTGGAGTTTGTAATTCTCAGCGATGATATCGAGAGTGCCGTCAGCAATCAGCTCGTCTATAGCAGCATTTACCTTCTCAGCCATATCGCTTCCCTTGCGGAATGCAATGCCGTACTCCTCGGGAGCGAACTCGCGCTCTTCGATTGCTACGAGGTCTGCAAAGTCGGTGCCTTCGCCGATAGAACCGATAGAAGTTACATAGTCAACGATTGCAATATCGGAAGTGCCTGCTGCAACGTCCATAAGAGCCTTAGCCATGGAGTCAACCGGAGTGAAGGTTGCGTCTGCAAAGAACTCATCAGCAGTTGCAAGCTCTTCACCTGCAGAACCTGCCTCAGCAACAACAATTGCGCCTGCAGTGCTCTCAGCAAACTTATCCAGGTTCTCTGCCTTAACTACCATAACCTGACGGTTCTTCATATACGGCTGAGAGATTTCCATATTAGCGCGTCTCTCATCGGTAATGGTCATACCGTTCCAGATGCAGTCGATATTCTTTGCATTGAGCTCAATTTCCTTTGAATCCCAGTTGATTTCAATGAATTCCGGCTCAACGCCGAGCTTCTCACAAACTGCTTTGCCAAACTCAGTTTCAAAGCCGACAAGCTCGTTTGTAGCATTGTCATAGTAATTCATCGGAGCAAACAGAGTCATACCGATGACCATTTTGCCCTTTTCTGCAACATAGTCAAAATCGCTCTCGACCGCTGCATTGTCATTTACCTCTGCGTCATTTGCGTTGTTGGTACAGCCTGCGAGCATGGTTACCATCATCACAGCTGCCATTAATACTGCTAAAAACTTGCGCATTTTAAATTCCTCCTGAAAAAATTTTTTGGCTTACGCCTTTTAGCCTATTCAGTATACCACATTACATTAGCGTAGTAAAGCGAAAAATTGATAAAATTTTATTTTTTTAAAAAAACAACCGCAACACTACTGTGCTGCGGTTGTTTTTTATAGGTTATATTTCAAACTTATTTACTTTTACAAGCTCGCCGGTCTGCATGGATTTGTTAATTGCATTTAAGATAAATACCGGTGTTATTAGCTCTTCATAGCTCATAACCGGCTTGCCGGAGCGAACCATATGAGCGAAGCGCTCAAACTCACGCAGATAGTTATCAGCGCCCAGCTCAATTTCTTTATGATACACTTTACTCTGCTCGTAAATAGTAGCAGAATATGCGTATGAGCCGTAGTGACCGGTTACGTCAAAGTCCTTATAGCGTGCGATAAATGTCGCGCTGTCTTCGCGTGAAACCGCCTGAACCGCTTCAATGTCATATCCGAAAATCTCGCACATAATCTGTACCAGATGCTGTGAGTAAAAGAAGAAATTGCCCCACTCGTTTTTAAGATTTACAGGAGCTGAAACCGCACCACCGAATACTTTCTCGAGCTTTCCGGACTGCATAAGATCCTTCATGCACTGCGTATCGTCAACCACGCCGCAGGTGGAGCCTCCGCAGAGCAGTGCATTGTTCTTCTTTGCAAGACGTACCATCTCAAGAGCTTCAGCCTCGTCAAAGCTTGCAGGCTTGTCGATAAATGCCGGGATACCTGCCTCTATGTATTTCTTTGCGTAGGGGAAATGCTTTGCGCCGCTGCGCGCGGTGACCATGATAGCGTCAACCTTGCCAACCCATGCATTCGGGTCATCTGAAATTTCCGGAATACCGTAAGTCTCCGCAAGATATTTGTTTTCCTCAGGGTTATCGCCGCAGATACCTACGATTTCAAAATCCGGATACGGTACTCCGCCGAGCGCCTTATGACCCTTGCAGATAATTTCCGAGAATGCACGTGCATGTGAATTTTCAGTGCCGAGAATAGCTATTTTGTACATTTAAAAACATCTCCTCATTCTATATTCCGGCGGAACGCTCCGCCTTGTTTATTATATTTTAATCTATTTCTAAAATCAATGACTTATTATACGATTATTATCTCGTATAATAAGTCATTGTCAAATTTTAAAACTTTCTCTCAAGGGGGTTCTGACGCTCAATCTCTTCAAAAATTGCAATCTCCGTCTTGATGTGCTCGGGTGTGATATAAAGCTCCGCACCGTTTACCATATGGTCATAGAGCCTATGATAGTACGCATTTGCAGCACCGTTGAAAACATCGTCTGCAAAATCTTCGCTTTTCTTATGCCATTTGATTTCATCCTTGCAGTAGCTTGGATTTCCTTTCTCATCGTGTAAGGAATTAATATCAAGCTTTGGCTGCGGGCACTCTTCGTCAAGATAATACTGATACTCAACGCGGTCCATAGTAGACTTGAGTGCGCCGCGGTCGCCGTATACACGGTATACGTAACCGTCATTATGTGGGTCAGACGGATTGATTTCAATTTCAAACTTGGGCTTTCCTGCACCGTAGTCCAAAATCGCGAAAACATAGTCCTCTGCGTCACCCACGGAATTGTATATCTCAAGTCTTGAATAAATCTTCTCAGGCATATCGTCGGTCTTTGCAAGGCGAATTGCCTGCTCAAACGGATGCGGTCCCGTGTTTCTCATTGCACCCGCATCGCGGGATATAAGCGTCTGCCAATCGTAACGACGTGCAAATCCGCTAAAGCGTATGCGCACAAGCTTTACATTTCCCAGCACACCTGAATTAATAATCTCCTGAATTTTCAAGAAGTACGATGCAAGACCCGACTGCTGATAGATGGTGAATACAACACCGTTTTTCTTTGCCGCATCAGCAAGCTCCTGCACCTGCTCAGCCTTCTTTGCAATCGGCTTTTCACACAGCACATTAAACCCATGATTTAATAATTCAAGTGAACTCTCATAATGCATGTCAGAGTATGATGCATTTACCACAAGGTCAATGTCCTTACGCGCGAAAAGCTCTTTGTAATCGCTGTAAATGTCGCATCCGAAATCCGCTTTGGCAGCCGCTGCGCGCTTTTCATCGAGCTCAACCACTGCTACGACATTTACAATATCATTACCCTCTGATCTGAAAAAGCTTCCGTGAATATCACATCCGCTTCGTCCGTATCCGATAATCGCCACGTTTAATCTTTTCACTTAAATCACTCCTGTTTAGTATAGTATAAGACACAATTGCCTTTACGCCTAAAGTATATTAATTAATGTTTCTATAGTCAATCCCGAACACCCTCTTTCGTTTAATATTTAAAATTATTAATTGGATTTTTAAATTTTATAATATTTTGTCACAATATTTATTACATCTTATAGAATACGATGTCCACACCGTACCCTATTAAACGCATGCAAAAATGGCACTGCCGATGCAGTGCCTTTCGGTAAACTATAGTTTTATTCGTATATCTTATTCGTGAATTTAATTCCATCCTTCGACTCACCCGCATCAAATATATCTTCCAGTATTTCCGACAGAATCATAATCTCTTCAGACTTAAAGTTTGCAATTTCCAATTCGGGTGCTATATATTTTTTCATCTTTAAACCCCTCCTTAGTTCACAGCTACGGCAACCGGAACTTACATCTCTCCACCGCAGATAACCTTATATTTTCATCTACCTCATATGCTTGAGTTCTGCAGTAACCGTCATACCAAATCGTCAATCACGGCATAGCTTGCGTAAACCCTCTTTCCATCCTCATCTTCTGCGTAAGCACGCACTATCAGTCCCTTTTCGGCATACTCTGGATTTATATTTTCACTTCTAAAGAAGATATATCCGTTCTCAGACATTCCTAAATCATAAGCCGTAAGGCTTGTGCTCTTTTGGGTTCCGTCAGTCGTATATTTAACATTTATGCTTTTGTACACCTGAGTTATATCCGCGGACGTGCGTGCCGCACTACTTCCGATAATTTCAAGACCAACGCGAGTATAGTCGAGTGACTCCGTCGCAGCAAATACCGTGACGGTATACGCATCATTTTTACGGCTACAAATATACGCATAACGCGCACCGAATACATCTGCACCCTCGTCCGCGCTTTCGGGATTTACTGCAACAGTTATTCTTCCTTCTTTGGTCACGCCGCCCAAGGTCGCGGTTGCTGTAATTTCAGCCATGCCTTTTCCATGCGCGGTGATAATTCCGGTATCCGATACGCTTGCAACCGCGTCGTCTGAGCTTTCATATTTAACGGTTATATCATTTGTAACCGCGTTTGCCCCCACAAGACGAGTTGTTATCTCATTTCCTGTGTTGGTAAAATGCTTTATGGCGGTATCTACACTCTCACCCGCACGGAGAACAATTGAGTCAGCGGAATTTACATCGGTAAATCGAAGCCTGTCGTAGGCAACTTCGTGCAATGAAATACCGCAGAGAAGTATATCGCCCTTCCAGCCGCCGTCGGTCACAGACTTTCCTCCGTCAATCGCAGCTTGAAAGGAGAGGTTATACGAGCTCGCCAATCCGTCATTTACAATCGGAGTTGTGGTAAAATATGTCCACGGTTGGTTTCCGTTCTTAGAGGTAAACGGTGTTACCGCATTGGCTTCGGTTGGCACTTTGCCGAGCGACGGTGTTGCATTCCCGCTTGATAGGTAGTAAAACACCTTGGCTTGCCACGCATTATGCAGAGAATTACCGCCACCCGCGACATTCTCTGCAGCCGCCCAGCCGGAAAACTCATATATTTTATTCTTATCAGCCACGGCACAGTAATCCGAAACCAAATGTATGTACTGCCGATTTATCCCTTCACTACCGGATGGCACACTCTTTGAGGTAAGGCGCAAAACGATGTCCGTGTCTGACAGCGGACCTTCTCTCGTCTCAAGCGCAAAGTCGTATCTTGAAACCGCTACACCGTTCTTATTTGAGTTAGACATATAATCCGTGCCGTTTCCGTTTTGCATATACTTGCGAAGCCACCAGAACTTGGAAACATTTCTACTGCTTGTCCATGCAATGTTAGAGTCCGTGGGTATTTTAAGGATATTCGCACCCACGACCGGGATTTCAACCGTCGCGCTCGCTGCGCCGCTTATGGTTATCTTCACCCTGCCGATTGAAACGCCGGCTACATTACCACTCTCATCCACGGTCGCGATATCCGTATCTGATGACGAAAATGAATACGCGCCGAAATCCGTAATTTCCTCACCGTCTGCACTGTACAGCGAAATCCTTTGCGTCTTTCCGACCTCAATGATATTTGACGGAAGACACACCGACACATCCGCCGCGTTTCCCGCATGGGCAGGTGATATCGCAGCAATAACTATCACCAGTATAAGCACCATATGCATAATCACCATATTTGACAATCTCATAATGACACTATTCTCCTCACATTAAGTACACAATATTGCGTCCATTATACACTTATCGGACTGATTTTGTAAATATTTTTTCGACGATTTCTGACATTTTTTTAACAAAAAACTACATTTTACCCGAAGAAACTGCGACTGCACTTGCACTATTTTACATTAATCAATATTTTTATTTATTCCTACATTAATGTGCATTGCTTTTTTAGAAAAACAATGATATAATACGCAAAGGCCTAGGACACAAAACACTAAAGTAAAGGAGCGATAATCATGAAAATGACCTTTCGTTGGTACGGCGAAGGCAATGACAAAATAAGCCTTTCCGATATCAAGCAGATTCCGGGCGTTGATGGCATTGTTTGGGCACTTCACCACAAAATGCCGGGCGAAATTTGGGAAGAGGAAGAGATTGCCGAAGTCAAGCGCCAGTTGGATGAATACGGTTTTAACATGGATGTTGTTGAGTCCGTAAACGTTCATGATGACATTAAGATCGGTCTTCCCACAAGAGATAAGTACATTGAAAACTACAAGCAGTGTATTCGCAACCTGGCAAAATACGGTGTTAAGGTTATTTGCTATAACTTCATGCCGATTTTCGACTGGACGAGAAGTAACCTTTTCCATGAAATCGGTGACGGTTCCACCGCACTCTATTATGAAAAGAACATGATTCAGGACGACTATAAGGCAATGGCGGATTACATCCTCGGCTTTACCGAGAAGTACAATATGTCTTTCCCGGGCTGGGAGCCTGAAAGAATGGCAAAGCTCGATGAGCTGTTCAAGGCATACGAGGGAATTACCCATGAGAAGCTTTGGGAGAACCTCAAGTACTTCCTCGAGGCACTTATGCCCACCTGCCATGAGTGCGACATCAAAATGGCTATACATATGGACGATCCACCATGGGATATCTTCGGTATTCCGCGTCTTCTCATTAACGAGGAGAATATCGACCGCTTCCTCAAGATGGTTGACGACCCATATAACTGCTTAACCCTTTGCTCCGGCTCACTCGGCGCAAATCCGGATAACAACGTTGCAGAAATCGTGCGTAAGCACTGCGACCGTATCGCATTCGCTCATATCCGCAACGTCAAGAACTTCCCCAACGGTGACTTCTCCGAAGCATCCCATCGCGATTGCGACGGTGATACCGGTATCCTTGAAATCGTCAAGGCATACCACGACTGCGGTTTTGAAGGATATATCCGTCCTGACCACGGCAGACATCTCTGGGATGAAGGTCCCGGCAATGTTCGTCCCGGCTACGGTCTTTACGACCGCGCTTTGGGTATCATGTATATGCACGGTATCTGGGATACGCTTGACAGACTCAAAGGCAAGAAATAAGAATATAAAAAAACCGGTGTCGACGACATCGGTTTTTTTATATTACATTACATTTTCTCAGGTACATCTGTTGCAAGGAGTTCAAGCAAAAGTGAGAGCATTCCCTGCGTCAGCTTTAAGAGTGACAGCCACGAGGCACGTACCTTTGAATCATCATTTGTAAGTATCTTATTCTCATAATAGAAGCGGTTGAAGAGTCCCGCAATATCAAAAAGCGCCTCACAAATGCAGTTGGGTGCCTGGTCATCGAATGCACGAAGCATCGTATCGCCCACGCTCAACAGCTTGAGCATAAGAGAGCGTTCGGTTTCAGATGAAGGCGGGATAATCTCGCCCAATACGATGGACTGTTCCTCGGCTTTTTTGAGAACCGAGCTTATGCGCACAGCACTATACTGCAGGTACGGCCCCGTCTTTCCCTCGGATGAGAGGAAGCGGTCCAAATCAAAGACATAGTCCTTTGTGCGGTGGTTTATAAGGTCACCGAACTTTAAGGCGGCAATTCCGACCTTTTCTGCAATTTCGTGTGCTTCAGCCTCGGTCATCTCCGCCGTCGTTTCCGACTCCTGCATTTTCTTGCGTGCACCCGAATAAACCAGCTCTATGAGGTCTGACAGACGCATTACGCCGCCATCACGTGTTTTATAGGGTTTACCGTCTGAGCCGTTCATCGTACCGAAGCCGACATGGAGCATCTCAACATCCTCGCGGATGAGTCCTGCCTTGCGCGCGGCACGGAACACCTGCTTAAAGTGCATTGCCTGACGGTTATCCACAACATACCACATGCGGTCAGGGTTAAAGTCCTTCACGCGCTGAACTATTGTTGCAAGGTCAGTAGTTCCGTAGAGCTGAGAGCCGTCAGTCTTACTTATTATAATCGGCGGAACCGGCTCATCGTCCTCAGGCAGTGCTACGTCCATAATAAGCGCGCCGTCACTTAAATATGTAAGCTTGCGCTCTGCCATATCCTTTAACATGTCCTCAACATACGGTGCGGCATCGCTCTCGCCCAGCCATTCGTCAAAATCCACATTAAGGCGTGCATAACTCTTTTTGAGATCCGAAACAGATACGTTTAAAAAATGCCTCCACAGTGCGACATATCCGCGGCGGCCGCTCTGCAGGTCGTGAGTAGCTGCCTGAGCCACTTTTTTAAACTCCTCATCCTCTTTTGAACGCTTGCTTGCATCCGGATAGAGGCTGTTTAAATCGTCAATGCTGACCGGCGGTTCGGAGGGATATTCGCCTGTATAGCTTTCATCAAAGTATACGAGGTCGGGTTGCCTGTCCCGAAGCTCGGCGATAATAAGACCCATCTGTAGACCCCAGTCACCCAGGTGCACATCGCCTATAACCTTATGCCCCAAAAAGCGCGCAAGGCGTTTGAGCGACTCTCCTATTATCGCGGTGCGCAGATGCCCGATATGAAGCGGCTTTGCCACGTTAGGTCCGCCGTAATCGACGACTATGGTTTCCGCCTTTTCTGCCTTGGGAAGCAGAAATCGCGCATCGGATGCCATAGCGACTATACACTTGCACAGAAAAGCATCGCTAAGTGTTATATTTATAAATCCCGGCGGTGCGAACTCAACTTTTTCAAAGCGTGCGTCACCTTCTAATTTTTTCACTACTTCCTTTGCAATCATCGCAGGATTTTTGCGATATTGCTTTGCCGCGGCAAGTGCACCGTTGCACTGGAACTGGCACAAGTCCGGTCGGTTTGACACGGTTACTCCACCGAGAGCCGCATCGTAGCCGCAAGCTTCAAACGCTTCGGATACGATTGCGGTAAGCTGCTGACGCAGTGTGGGTACGCTATTTACCATGGAACCTTGCATTAATATGCTACCCCCCAATATACCATGTGCTTTGCAGGCTTTCCGCAGCATGCACACTTATCGGAAATCTGCTCCTGCTCATACGGAATGCAACGAGATGACATTCCCGCTTCTTCCTTTACTTTAAGCTCACAATCCAAATCACCGCACCACATAGCCTTTACAAAGCCGCTCTTTTCGGAGGCAATCTGCTTCATTTCCTCAAGAGTATGCGCTGTATAGGTGTGCTCCTCACGGTTTTTAAGAGCTTTCTGGTAAAGGGCTTCATGAATTTCTTCCATAGCCGCTTTAACTTCCTCGACAATATTTGAGAGCGCTACGACTTTCTTTTCACGTGTTACGCGGGAAACGATTACGCACTGACCGGCTTCAAGGTCGCGCGGTCCGAGCTCTATACGCACCGGAACGCCCTTCATCTCATATTCTGCAAATTTCCAGCCCGCGCTGTTATCAGACGTATCGCACTTTACGCGGATGTCTGCATTTTTAAGTGTTGCAAGAAGCTCATCTGCCGCTTCAAGTACGCCACCCTTATGAGCTGCTATCGGAATTATAACCGCCTGAATGGGTGCAATCTTCGGCGGGAGCACAAGACCGTTATTGTCACCGTGGGTCATGATAATGCCGCCTATAAGACGTGTGGATACGCCCCATGAGGTTTCAAACGGATTTGTCTTCTTATTGTTTTTATCGGCAAACTCTATCTCAAACGCCTTTGCAAAACCGTCGCCAAAGTAATGCGAGGTTCCCGCCTGCAGAGCCTTTCTGTCATGCATCATGCACTCGATGGTATATGTTGCCTCAGCGCCTTTGAATTTTTCCTTCTCAGTCTTCTGACCACGGGTAACCGGCATAGCAAGGACGTTTTCGCAGAAGTCAGCATAGACGTTGAGCATTGTCTCAGTAAACTCCTTTGCCTCCTCTGCGGTTGCGTGGATGGTGTGACCCTCCTGCCACAAAAATTCACGGTGGCGGAGGAATGGGCGCGAGGTCTTTTCCCAACGCAGAACACTGCACCACTGATTATACTTCATCGGCAAATCGCGGTGAGACTGAAGCACGTTTGCAAAGTGCTCACAGAACAAGGTCTCGGAAGTCGGGCGGATTGCATACTTTTCCTCAAGCTTACCTCCGCCGCCGAGTGTAACCCATGCACATTCGGGTGCAAATCCCTCAACATGGTCCTTTTCCTTCTGAAGAAGTGACTCGGGTATGAGCAGGGGCATGTAGACATTTTCTACACCTTGCTTTTTAAATTCCTTGTCCATAATTGCCTGGATATTTTCCCATATAGCATAACCGTACGGACGGTAGATGAACACACCCTTGACCGATGAGTAGTCAATAAGCTGTGCCTTTCTGCACACATCGGTAAACCATTGGGCAAAGTCAACC
>JAZRUF010000023.1:0-6624 GCA_045652405.1 Eubacteriales bacterium
GCCAAAACCCAGCCCCCCCATCAGAGGGATCCTTTTTGTTTGGTTAGCAATTTCGCCCGAGGCCCCCTCTGATGAGGGAGCTGTCGAGCGATTAGCGAGACTGAGGGAGAGAAAGGAGTTTATGCTTGATTTATCGTAATATCGCCGTCGGGGGATACGTCTATTGTGAGGGATAAATCACGCGTGCCGTCCCCGGTTAAAAAGCTTTCGGCAATTTTGTCCTCAATATGGGTTTGTATAACGCGGCGCAGCGGTCGTGCGCCGTAGGCGGGGTCAAAGCCGAGTTCGGTAAGGCGGGTGAGTGCGGCATCCGTCCAGCTTAAGTTAAAACCGATTTGCTCTGCGCGGCGGCGCGTTGTATCAAGGAGTAGAGCTGCGATTTTTTTAAGGTCATCCGTGGTCAGTTGGCGGAATATAATTATTTCGTCAATGCGGTTTAAAAGCTCAGGGCGGAATGAGCGTTTAAGCTCTTCGGAAATCTTTGATGCTATCATCGCCTGCTTGTCCGCATTTGACTCAGTAGTGCCGAAGCCTAAGCGCTTGATTTCGCGTATATGCTCGGCACCTAAGTTTGAGGTCATTACAATGACCGTGTTTTTAAAGCTTACGCGCCTGCCTTGGGAGTCGGTCAGAATACCGTCCTCAAGGATTTGGAGGAAGATATTAAAAATTTCGGGGTGCGCTTTTTCCACCTCGTCAAAGAGGATTACCGAATATGGATTTTGGCGCACCTGCTTGGTGAGCTGACCGCCTTCGTCAAAGCCAACGTATCCGGGCGGTGAGCCGATAAGGCGGCTTAGTGAGTGGCGTTCCATGTATTCGGACATATCTACGCGGATTAGTGCGCTCTCATCCCCGAAAAGTGCCTCCGCGAGTGCCTTGCAAAGCTCGGTTTTACCCACGCCGGTCGGACCTGAAAACAAAAATGAGCCTATCGGACGGCGCGGGTCGTTTAACCCGACACGGCCACGGCGTATCGCGCGGGCAACCGCTGCCGCGGCTTCGGGCTGACCGACTACCCTGCGCTTTAGGATGTCCTCAAGCTGCAGGAGACGCTCGGTTTCGGTTTCGGTAAGGCGCACGACGGGTATGCCTGTCCATTCGGAAACGATTGCCGCGATGCTCTCCGAGCCTATTTCGCCGTCGGGAGAATGTGTGCCCTTCCATGAGCCTTTGAGCTCGGTAAGGCGGGTGCGCAGAGCCTTTTCCTCATCGCGCAGTGCGGCGGCGCGTTCAAATTCCTGCGCGCGAACCTTTTCGTCCTTTTCCTGCTCTAACTTTTTTATTTTCTCCTCAAGCTCCTTGAGGTCTTCGGGAGGGGTGAGTGAAAAAAGGCGCGCCTTTGATGCGGCTTCGTCGATGAGGTCAATCGCTTTGTCGGGCAGGTGGCGGTCGTCTATATACCTTGAGGAGAGCTCGACGGCAGCGGTGATTGCCTCGTCTGAAATTTTTATGCCGTGGTGGGCTTCAAATTTATCGCGCAGACCGTTGAGTATCCTGATTGCCTCATCCGAGGTCGGCTCACCTACGTTTACCGGCTGGAAGCGGCGCTCAAGTGCGGCATCCTTTTCGATATGGCGGCGGTATTCCTCAAGCGTGGTTGCGCCTATAATTTGGATTTCGCCGCGGGAGAGCGCGGGCTTTAAGATATTGGCGGCATCGACCGCGCCCTCTGCACCGCCTGCTCCTGCAATTATGTGAAGCTCATCTATAAAAAGAATTATATTCCCCGCGCGGTTTACCTCGCGGATTGCGCTTTTTATGCGTTCCTCAAATTCGCCGCGGTACTTTGTACCCGCGAGCATTGCGGATACGTCGAGCATAAAAATTCGTTTATTGAGAAGGCTTTCGGGTACGTTACCCTCGGTTATCTGCTGGGCAAGGCCTTCTGCGACTGCGGTTTTTCCTACGCCCGGTTCGCCGACTAAGACCGGGTTGTTTTTTGTGCGGCGGGAGAGGATTTGGAGCATACGTGCGATTTCGCGCTCGCGACCTATGACCGGGTCTAACTTTCCCTTGCGGGCAAGGTCTGTAAGGTCCTTGCCAAACTGCGCAAGCCCTTTTGGAGGGGACTGGGAGTCACGTGCGCCGCGGTGCTTTGGGGTGTGGTAGTCGTTTTTATCGCCGCCTGAGTCGGACATTTCGCCGCCGACTGCTCCTATAACCTCGGAGGCAATGCGGTTTAAATCTGCGTGCATGCTCTCTAAAATTCGTATGGCGGAGCTTTCGCCCTCGCGTATAAGGCCGAGAAGTATATGTTCGGTTCCAACATAGGTACTTCCCATGCGGGAAGCTTCACTGAAGGCGAGCTCGATAATGCGCTTGCTGCGCGGAGTCAGTCCGCGCGGTGGCATAATGCCGGGTGTGCCGGTGCCAATAAATTCGCGCAGTTTCGAAACAAGGGCGGCTTCGGTTATGCCTGAGGCTTTGAGAATCTTGCCCGCAATGCCTTCGTTTTCGCGCACAAGCCCCAAAAGCAGGTGCTCGCTTCCGACATATCCGTGACCTAAGGACGATGCGCTTTCGTGCGCAAGGCGCAGCACTTTTTCGCCGCGCGAGGTAAATCGGTTTTCAAAAAGCATATAATCACTCCCGTGTATCTGGAAATTACTCAGTTAAATTATGCCCGCAAATGTAAAAAAATAGACGGTTTGTTCGGACAAACTGTTGGAAAATATAAAAAATTTTGGAATATTGCGATTTACCCATTGATTTTTTGAATTTACGTGGTACAATAGTAACATCCTAATATGAACTTGGAGGTGTAAGAGATGGCTCATGTAATTTCTGACGAGTGCATTATGTGCGGAACTTGCGAGAGCGAGTGCCCGACCGGATGCATCACCGCCGGTGACAGCCAGTATGTTATTGATGCAGATGCTTGCATCGACTGCGGTTCTTGCGCAGGCGTATGCCCTGTAGAGGCTATTTCGGCTGAATAAGAATAGTAATTTAATGTAGAGATACATACTGAAAAAACCTGTGAGCTTCACAGGTTTTTTTAGTATCTGCTCGGCGTTTAATGGGAGAGGCGACAATGCAGATAGAGGAAATAGGAATTAACGGATTTGTTCTCGCGCAGGAGGAGAGCTATTTAAAGCTGGGTACGGATGCGGTGCTTATTTCGGATTTTGCGCGTATACCAAAGGGCGCTCGTGTATGCGATTTAGGCTGCGGTAATGGTGCGATATGCGTACTTCTCGCCGCGCGGCGCGAGGATGTTTCGCTCTGCGGGGTTGAAATAGTTCCGGGTGCGGCAGACCTTGCGCGAGAGAATGCGCGGCTTAACAATATAGAGGAGCGCATGAGTGTTGTGTGCGCGGATTTGTGCGATATTCAAAAGCATTTTGAGAAGGGGAGCTTCGGGGCGGTAGTATCAAACCCGCCGTATATGCCTGCAGGAAGCGGGATACCCGCTGCGGGAAAAGAGCTTCAGGGCGCAAAGATGGAAATGCACTGCACGATTTTTGACGTGTGCCGCGCGGCAGGGTATCTTTTGCAGGATGGCGGAAGGTTCTCGGTTGTATACCGACCGGAAAGGCTTTCAGATTTATTTTCTGCCCTCACGCAGGCGGGGTTTGCACCCAAACGGATGCGCATGGTGCAGAACAAGGTGGATGCTGTGCCGTCACTCGTGCTGGTTGAGGCGCGCAAGGGCGGAAAGCCGGGGATAGAGTGCCTGCCGGTTCTGTGCATACGCGATGCAGAAGGAAACGAGACTGACGAGGTGCGCAGGATTTATCACAGAAAATAGAACATATGTATTTACTTTTTCAGAACATATGTGTTATTATATAGTCGGATAGAACGGATGTTACCTTGAAAGGGAGAGATGATGATGGAACGCATCACCGCTAAGCAGGAGCAGATATTTAAGTTTCTGCGCGCATTTACCGAGGAAAAGGGATACCCGCCGTCGGTGCGTGAGATTTGCCAGGGGATAGGGCTTAAATCGCCATCTACCGTGCACGCGCATCTTAAAGCGCTTGAGAGCGCGGGGTACATAAAGCGTGACCCGAACAAGACGCGCGCGATGCTTATAAACGAGACTGAGTCGAGCGGTGTGCACGCGGTAAGCGTACCTCTTCTCGGTCAGGTAGCTGCGGGAAATCCGCTGCTAGCAGTTGAGGACATTGAGGGGTACGTGCCGTTTGACCCGGGTACATCCGAGCGCGAGTATTTTGCGCTTCGGGTAAAGGGAGATTCGATGATAGACGCGGGCATACTTGAGGGGGATATTCTGATAGTTGAAATCCGTGAGAGTGCGGTAAACGGTGAGATTGTGGTTGCGCTCATTGACGGTGAAGCCACGGTCAAGCGGTTTAAGAGGACCTCTGACGGAGTTTGGCTTATGCCGGAGAATTCCGCGTATGAGCCTATTGACGGAAGATATGCCCACATAGCGGGAAAAGTAGTAGCTTCCATGCGTAAATATTGATAAATTGCCTCCCGCAAGGGGGGCAATTTTGACAGTGAGGTGCTTGTTTGTGGAAAGGATAGAGCCGGGAATATACCGCCACTTTAAGGGGAATATATACCGCGTGCTCTTTTGCGCGTTCCATTCGGAGACGTGCGAGGAGATGGTGGTATACAGAAGTGAGGATGAAGCGACAAAATGCTGGGTAAGACCCGCTTCGATGTGGAATGATACGGTGGTGCGTGACGGAAAGGAGTACACGCGCTTTACGCGCATAGGTGATGCGTGATGGAAATGGAGCTTATACGCTCTGCCGGAGATTGATTATGAGAATTTTAATTGATGCGGACGGATGTCCGGTAGTTGATATAACCCTTAGGGTGGCAAAGAGGTATGGGGTGGAGTGCATAATATTTTGCGACACCTCGCACGTGTTTGAAAGAGAGGGTGCCCGGACGGTTGTGTGCTCGAAGGGGGCGGACAGCGTGGACTTTGCGCTGGTAAACCGCGCAGTATGCGGGGATTTGGTGATAACTCAGGATTATGGGCTTGCCGGGATGTGCCTTGCGCGCAACGCGGCGGTATTTAATCAGGACGGTTTGCGCTATACCGAGGGAAACATAGATGCGCTTCTTAACAGCCGCCATATTTCGCGTAAGATACGCGAGAGCGGCGGCAGGACAAAGGGTCCAAAAAAGAGGGAACGTATTCAGGATGTGGCGTTTGAAACAGCTCTGATACAGTATCTTGAAGGGGAGTGCGGATAATATGCAAGTACACCCGTTCCCGCCACTTTATGATGAAAATTCAAGGATACTCATTTTGGGGAGTTTTCCGTCAGTAAAATCGCGTGAGCAGATGTTTTTTTACGGTCATCCGCAGAACAGGTTCTGGCGCGTGCTCGGCGCGGTGTTTTCCTGTGATGCACCGAAAACGATAGAGCAAAAGCGCGAGCTTCTCCTGCAGAGAAATATTGCGCTCTGGGACGTTATTGCATCGTGCGATATTGAGGGAAGCTCGGATGCGTCTATTAAAAACGTAAAACCGAACGATTTGTCGCAAATTCTTTCGCGGGCAAATATACGTAAGATATTCGTAAACGGAAAGTGCGCGCAAAAGTATTATAATAAATACACAAAGGCTGCGACCGGGTTAGAGGCGGTGTGCCTGCCGTCTACCTCGCCGGCTAATGCTGCGTGGTCGGTTGAGAAGCTTTGTGCGCAGTGGCGCGTAATTTTAGATTTTTTGATTTGATATTTGCTTTCAGGTCGGACAGCAAAGGGCGGTTTCGACCTGAATTTTTTATTAAAAGTACACAGTTTTTCTTGACATTTTGGTTATAAAGCACTAAAATATAATTAATATGCGAGAGAGTGCATACCGGCTTGTGTTTTGTTGTTGAAGCGGGTAGCGGCGAGTGCGCCGCCCGAGGAAAAATATACAAGTACATGACGGTGCAATTTCCATATTGCGCCTGCAAATAAATCATAAAAAATGAATATTTGTAGCCTCGCCGGTTCCGGCGTAGGGTGGATTCCTGAATGCTTGAGGTCTTCATGCGCAAGGGTTTGCCGACTTTTCGGTGAAAAAATCATTCAGGAGGTGTATAACAAAATTATGGATTGGTATATCTTAGCAATCGCTGCGGCTGTGGCGGTAGTTCTTATAGTTATCGCGTTTTTCGCGGGTGTTTCGTACAGAAAGAAAATTGCTGAAAAAGAGATTTCGAGTGCGGAAAATGAAGCTACAAGAATTATAAATGACGCTATCAAAGCTGCGGAGAGTAAAAAACGCGAAGCAACACTTGAAGCAAAAGAAGAAATCCATAAGAGCCGTGCGGAGTTTGACCGTGAGATAAAAGAGCGCCGTGCGGAGGTTCAGAAGCAGGAAAAACGCCTGCAGCAGAAAGAAGAGTCACTTGATAAGAAGTATGACTCGATGGAAAAGAAAGAAGAAATCCTTAACACAAAAATCAAGGAGAACGAGAAGCTTGCAGAGGAAACCGCTCTGCTAAAGCGTTCTCAACTGGAGATGCTCGAGAAAATTTCGGGATACACGGTTGAAGAGGCTAAGGCATTCTTAATCTCCAACCTCGAAAGCGAGGTCCGCCACGAATATGCGATGAAAATTAAAGAGGCTCAGGAGCAGTTTAAGGACGAGGCTGATAAGAGTGCGCGTGAGCTCATTTCGCTTGCTATTCAGAAATG
>JAZRUF010000024.1:0-9602 GCA_045652405.1 Eubacteriales bacterium
ATTTTCCGGCAAGGCTTTCGGCATTTACATTTTTATCATCGAAGCGTACTGTAATTGAATTCTTATCCGTGAGCGCCTTGGTAAGCCCGGTTACAGTTCCGGTCAGCTTATCATCACCGGTGAGAGTGCCAATTTTCGTGCCGTCGTTTAAGTAGCTGTAGACATTCTCACCGTTTAACTCGGAGTACACACCGACAAAGCCCTTAAACGCAAACCTATAGTTTCCTTCGGTATAGTCAACCAGATATTCTTTAGAATTGTCCTCAGCATATACAATATAATCTACGCGACCGCCGGTAAGAGTTACCTTAACCGCCTTTACCGCCGCCGAATTAACTGCGCTGCCGTCTGCATTTGCAACGTTAACCTGCTCCATTGACGCAATTTTGCTCTTCCTGTCATACGGCTCAATAACCGTGGTGAAGAGAGAATCTAAATTAGAGCCACTGCGACGCGCGAGCATATACTTTAGATATTCAGGGTTTCCTGACACCTGTGCCGGCTCGCCCTGTGCAATCGCCAGTTCGCTCAAATCAAAGCTGTTGAGCATGGTGAGTTTTAAGTAAACCTCGCGGTTCGGATCTAACTGATTACGATTGTCATCAATCTTAAAGTCAACATATACTTCCTTACCCGGGTTTGCTGCGCGGTCAACATTCCACAAATAACTGTATCCGCTGCTTATGCCCTCGGTTCCATAATCAACACTCTTGCCCGCGTAAGTTCCTACATATTTTCCGGTCTCCTCATTAATCTGAGGTTTCAGAGTAATTTCTGTACCGCCGTTTACACCGACCTCCGGTGTCTCGGTGGAAAGGGCATGGAAGCTGTAAACATGCTCGTTTCCACCCTTTACGCGGAAGAAGTCCACCGCATAATTGGTTTCTTCGTCTACGTTTACCGTAACCACGCTTCTGCGATACTTCTCAGTACTTGGATAGGCGCTGCTTTCATCTACGTCCATAACCTTTACCATTCCGGAATCGTCAAAGTGTAGCGGCTTGCCTACAGTTTTCTCAACGTTTTGGGGAGAATCGTTTACTACAACAGTGTTGTGGGCAATGGTTGACCTATCCCAGTTGTAATAAATATCACCGACAGTAGCATGCGCATAACCCAACTCGGGAGCGATATTTGCGCCGTATGCTTCGACACCAAGATTGAGCTTATCGCGATGACCATGCCAATTGCGATTAGCGTTGCGTATAAAACTCATCCAATAAGTGCTCTGAGTGTCAACATCTCCGGATACGGATTTCTTTTCTGTACCATCGCGCAGCACTGCCAAGCCGTAGCCTGCCAGCATTTCAGATTTGTCAAAATCGTACTCACCATGGGTGGCGATAGCTCTCTGAACCTCGCTTTCAAGTCTTCCCGGATTCTTTGTAAAAATGTCATAGTGCAAATCCTTGGTGGAATTGCCGTTTAAGAAGTACAGCATCTGAGCAAATTCAGGTTTTCCGGTGTTCTTCCACGCACTCTGCATAAGTGCGCTACTTACTACGATATTGGCAAGTGCAACTCTTCCCGAGTCACCAATCGCTACAGTTTCACGGCGTGACATCGTAAGCGGATTATAAGCTGAAAGCATCTTAACAACGCGCGCGTTATTGTACATGTCAGCTTCCTCATATCCGTCATATCCTTCAAGAATATCCATTATATCCTTTATGCCGGTAATCCAGGCAGTCGAGTAGCTTGGTGCAATTTCGTTGGTAAGGCCATCGCGGTCGACCGAGTCAAAAATCTGTCGCATTACATTGCCGCCGGTAATACGGTCTGCCTGCTTGGACTCCGGATAGAGTATCGTCTGAGTTCCGTCCTGGAATACCCAGTCAAGCCACTCGCGCGTCTCGGGCATGGTGTCAAGCACTACTGCCGCTGCCGCAACCGCAGACTGAGTCATACCAAAGTTACCGTTAAGGGAACCTTCGCAAGCGGCTTTGAATACCTCGCGCAGAATTCCGTCCTCAATATTCTCGCGAATGAGGTTTGCATTCGCTTTGGTGTTTTCCAAGTTATACTTATTTGCCTTCTGAGACAGGAAGCTTATAACCTTTTCATCAGCGTACATTGGGTAGAATGCATCGTAGCACTTTGCGTACTGAAATGCGTTCGCATTATCCCATATCTGGTCAAGTGATTTACCGTGCGGCGCATAACTTGCGTCAGCCGTCATCTGCCAGCGGTACGGACGGGTATTCTGCTCCGGATAAACGTCCGCTATACGGTCAAGCAGGATTGCACCTATGCGGCCGTATTTTTTATCGCCTGTGTACAAGTATGCATTTTTTAAGTCTTCAAGCGCCGTGTAGATCGTACCCTTTACACTCATATTTTGTGTATTCCAGATAGCCCAGTGGTTGTAATAAGAAATATAGGTATGGACTTCCTTAACACCGGTAGAGGTGATGTTGCCGGTGTCGTAACCGTAACCGTCATCAACGCCCCAACCTGCACCCATTTCAGGGTATTCAGTATTTACAAGGTATCCGCTGTGTCCCAAATCAACAAGCTCTTGGTTCCTGGTCTTCGCAAGCTCATAGCTCCATTTACCGTCCGGCTTAATGCCCAATTCGTAGAATTTACCGAAGTCGTTAGATGGGAATTTTCTGCGGCACGCCGGACACTGAACCTTCCAGGGGGCATTGAATACGTCAAATTTCCAGGGATAGCGCCCGTACTCCGCGGCAATGTCAACACCACAATCCGGATAACGGCAATAAACGTGTGTCGGGTCATTGAAGTAACCCACGTGGTAGCTTCGAGGTAGTTCATTTGTGGTAACCAAATTCCACAAAAACTCTTCATTGTTTAAATACTTCTCTGCAGCATTTACCGCCGCATCGCGCTGAGTACGTGCCCACGAATACAATGATGCATTTTCCATAGCTGCGGAAATCTTTTCTTCTGTATAAAAGCTTCTGCGCGCCTTGCCCGGAACTACCTTAAGTGTGATGCTGCCGGTTTTTGTAACTCCGTTAATTGTTACCGTGAGATTTATCTTTACCGTTCCGTCGGAGAGCGGAGTGACAACTCCGTTTTCGGAAACCTCCGCGATTGACGAATTTTCAGACTCAAAGTTAAATATTGCATTCTGCAGCTCGGCGCTGAACATTGATATACCGTCGCCGTTAGTGTCAAACATCTCGACAATGAGATTTCCAACACTATCCGTAGTACCACGGCGGATAATAGTGTTATCGTCATTTCCGGCAAGGCTGAGCTCAACTCTGTCCAGAATACCCGGTTCGGTTACTGTTATTGGAACACTGAATTTAGCGCGCTCGATGCCGTTTAGAACAAGCGTAATACCGATATTGTGGCTTCCGAGCTCAAGACCTGTAAGCTCAAGTCTTGCAATTCCGTCATCACCCATAACGGTATCGACTTTGACCTTGGAGACAGACTCTTCATCAACCTTGAATTCTGCACCCACGAAATCTTCGCGGACTCCGTCAGCTACAGTTGCATTAAGCTTTATAGCTCTTCTTAAACCCAACGGGATATTCGGAATCTCCGCAGGAGGAGTTACCGTAATAGTCGGAAGCTCGTCAATTGCTCTAAGGGTTATACCCTTGTACCACATACGTCCATTCCCACGCTCAAGAATATCTTCATTTTCACCAATTATCTTCCAGGATACGATGTAGTCGCCCGCCTCTAAGTGGAGACTGCGGAATTTCGCATCTGTAAATTTGTATCCCGGTGAATAAGCATCCCATGTTCCAACGGAGTACTTTTCGTCCATCGGGTTTTCTGCATCAGCCGGTGCGATGTATGTGCGGAATATCCCGCACTGATTACCGCTGTAAAGCGGAACAATTGGTGTATATATTCCACTTTCAGGCAAACGAATTCTGATGCCGGCCGAAGATCCGATACCGTTACCCATACATCCGCCGTATATGTCCTGTGCCCCTTTAGGCACAAGGAATACACCCGCATTCTGGAACTCAAACTTCCATGGAGAAGTTATTCCGTTATTCGGTCTTACCTCATCAGGTGAACCGTCCGTCATCTTTGAGAAGCTGTCAATCTCAGACATATTCATACCGTCGAGCATTGTACCGCAGAAGAAGTATTTATACTCGGTGCCACTTGCAGCCGGCGTGTTGCTTTCATAAACCGTGAGCGGGAATGTAACCGTTTGTTCAGCATCGTTTGCAGTCACAAGAACGCTTACAGTCGCATTGCCTATCTTGGTGCCGGTGAGTTTTATTATTGTCTGCGTTTTATCTGCATTCTGCTCGACAATTACATCTGCAATATTATTAGACATACTTACGGAAACATCAACACTTACCGGAGACTCGCCTGAGCCGAGGTCCTCCTTAGCGTCGAGAACAAATTCGCCCTCTTCTCCGACAGCAATCTTCTCCGGACCGGAAACAGATGCTTTGATAACCGTAGATACGTCCATACCCTTTAAGATAAATGCACCCACACCGAAACGGCCTTCACTTCGAACCGCTTCATCTTTGCCTTCCGTCCTATAGGTCAGGATGTAATCGCCTGCGGTGAGGCTGACCATCTTCAAAGGCTGCTGCACATTCTTCTTCATCGTCTGCGAATAGGTGTCAAACTCGCCCAGATAATACTCATCCGAGGTGGTAGATTCCGCGTCTTCAGGTGCCAGCCAAACCTTGACCTTCGCGCCGGAGTCAAATACAAGATGCTCACTTATCGGGCGGTACAGACCGTCATTTGCAACGCGGATTTTAAATGCCATGGATGCAGGCTCATAATCCAGGAACATACCGTAATCAAAACTTTCATATTTAAGCTTTGAGCCTGTATCGCTTACATAGCACCACGGCTGGGTCTCGACGGTTGAATTCTGGTTTATTTCATCCGGGCTTCCAATGGTAGTCATAGAGAGGTCCGTGACCGTCCTTACATCTACGCTGTTGTATATGTCGTCAGCATTTCCGCTATGGAGATAGCGGTTGAGCTTATGATAGTCAAAGCGTAAATCCTTTGCAACGATAACACATCCCGGATTTACAAACACCTCAAAGCTGCCTTCGCCATAGCTTCCATCAGCCATATATGCCTGGTAGCTTACCGTTGCAGTACCGTTTTCCTTGCCGGTAATCGCAATCTTGAGCTCATTTTCGTCAATAACCGCTGCAACATCTGCAATGTCATCTGTAATGCTTACTTTTACATCCTTAACTGTGCTACTGCCTGGAGTTTTTACCGGGTGCTCGATTGTCATACCGCGTCTGAGCGCAACCGGTTTAATATCATCAAAAGAAACCGCGCTTTTACCGAAGCCCTGAAGCTTAAAGCCGAGAGGTAAGAAACACTTCTCAGCACTCGCGTCTATATCATAAGTAAGGATATACTCGCCCGCTTCAAGAGTAAGGAAGCTGTTTCCAATTTGGAACTCTTTGGTTTGATATGCTTCTTGGTCGCTTGCAGGTGTAACAGAACCAATATCGGTATTTTCTGCATATTTGCCGGTTCCGTCTGCTCTCTGAATTGAGAAATTCACCCTCGCAGGTGTAGCATCGCTGGAAGTCCTGTTTACACTAAACAGCCTGTAAGTACCGCTTGACGGCAGATAGAAACGTACTTTAGCCTTTCCCGACTCACCGGAAACAATGATACTGTAATCGGATGCGTGAATATGATTGTCTTTATAGTTAAATTCAACGTCAGAAGACTCAAATTTCCACGGTGATGACTCAACAAACGCTCTCAGCTCTCCGGTTGCCCCTGCAGAGGTCTGATTATAGCTTGTCATTGTTTTCTCTAAAAGAGTCCCCTCATTTCCTTTAAGGAAATTATATTCATATGTTTTCGCACTAAGGTCTTCCGGGTCATAAACAATAACAGGCATCTTCACGATTTCTGTTTTTCCGTTTGCCGCAAAGGTAACGGAAACAACCTCTTCACCTGCAGTATTTCCCGCGGTAACTACAAGATTACCCTTTTTATCTAACTCAAAGCTCGCTAACTTACCATTTGCATAAACCGACGTACATTCAACCGGAGTATCCAAATCGGCTACATCGGCGATGTTAAGCTCAGTGACAATGCTTTTGCCTATTGCAACAGGTGCGGGTGGCTCTGCATTTACTTTAAGATTAAGCTCGGTAAAGGTAAGTGCGCCGAGGATTGTACGGCTTACATTGGAGCTCTTGCGGTCACATAATATGTCTAATATATAATATCCTTTGCTGAGTGAAGCCTCTCCGACGTGAGTAGTAACATTCCATGTGCCGCTGGAATCCGCTGCACCGTCTATCTTTCCAAGTTCAATAGGCGTTTTCTGGTTTTCACCGTTTTTATCGCACGGAATTAAACTCAAATCCGCGCCGAGGCACCATGACCAGTATCCTATATTTGCATCTACAGAGAAATATCCGTCCGCATCAAATTCAATAAGAAGTTGATATTTGGCATCGTTAGCTGAGGTTCTAATATATAAGCCATACGCGGAGTTTTGGAAAAACTGCTGTTTTCCACTTGCAACTTGAGTTTTTTCCGCATCATGGTAGAAATATTTCCACTTGCCTTCGCCTGCGGCAACGTGGTTGAAATTGGTGAATTTCGGGTTTACCGCACCGTCTACAATAAAGTAAGCATCTCCGGAGGTGCGGTTTAAGAAGTTATATGTAACAACATCTCCGGTTACAACAGGTATCGGCGGCTGATCAAGCTCGGTAAAGCTGAGCGAACCGATGATTGTTCTGCAAGCACTGGAATTTATACGACTACATGATATGTTTAATATATAATATCCTTTGCTGAGTGAAGCACTTCCAACATAAGTAGGAACATTCCATTTTCCGCCGGCTTCGTTAGCATCATAACAATTTATGCTTCCAAGTTGAATTGGTGTTTTCTGTTTTTCACCGTTTTCATCGCACGGAATTAAACTTAAATCCGCTCCGCACCCCAATGCCCAGTTTCCTATTTCTGCATTAACGGAGAAATATCCGTCTCCATCAAATTCGATAAGGAACTGATAAGCTACATCGGAAGTTGTCGGTCTCATAAGCAAGCCATACACGGAACTTTGGTAAAAATAATTTGACTGCGTTTTATCCGCATCATGGTAAAAGTATTTCCACTTGCCTTCGCCTGCGGCAACATGGTTGAAATTGGTGAATTTCGGGTTTACCGCACCGTTTACAATAAAGTAGGCATCGCCGGAGTCGCGGTTTACAAAGTTATACTTAATAACATCTCCGGTTGCGGCTTTTGCCTTTACCCCCGGTGCCGCTTCAATAACGCCTGCCGGCACAATGCTAAGTAGCATACACACGGTAAGCACGAAAGCAAATGCACGTTTTACACCCTGTTTGAACTCTCTCTTCATGTTCATAACTTTTACCTCCTAAAAACAAACATGATTTTTAATTTTATATTATAAACGCGTTTTAACGCAGTCTATTTGTTGATAAATTGCTTGAAGTTGGTTTTGTTTCCATATTTGCCCAGAAATACCAAACTTCCTGATAAAATCAGCAATCCTATTATGGAATTGCACTTTTAGTTTACAATATTTCCATTGACAAGTATAGATTGAATTGTTAGAATAAACTCGCAAAATGTTGTATAATTTATGCTTACAAGGCGGTGTTGCAAATGCTACCAAAAAATGTACCTGTCAACCCTATACCATCATTTAGAGGAATGAATCTGCCAATAGATCTCATTGTTGACAACGGCGGCTCAGAGCTTCTTACCGCCAGAAAAAAAACAATCGGACCACTTTTGCGCGACTATAATATTATTCGTTATTGCACCTCAGGCAAGGGTATCCTTATTTTGAATGGCAAACAATTTGAAGTCTCTCCGGGGCAGTGCTATGTTTTGCCTGCAGGCACTATTGCCACTGAATCCGTCGCGCCTGATTCAGACTCTTTTGCCGTGACTTTTATATCCTTGCTCGGCACAAACGCTACCCACTATTTATCTTGGCTGGGCATTTCTTTGCAACAACCTTTTTTTCCATGGGATAGCAGTCCGGAATTTTTAAGCGAACTGAAGGCGGTCGTCAAACAGGTCGACTTTATCCAAATTCCACCGACCACTGAGTTTTTGCGTTGCTCACTTGCATACAAGCTTATGCACAAGCTTCTAAAAGCACTCGAAAGCATGATAACACCTGAAACACGCCCGGCAGACTATTACGTTTCTGCTGCACTTAAGTATATTGAGCTTAATTTCTCTCAAAAAATAAAAACTGCCGATATTGCATCCAATATCGGCATAGACCGCAGCTATTTTTACTCGCTGTTTAAACAAAGCACAGGATTTTCTCCCAAGGAGTATCTGACCCACCTGCGCATATCCAAAGCATGCGAACTGCTCACCAATACTGAAGAAACAGTAACAAACATTGCACGCGCGGTCTGCCTTGATACCTCTGCATTCACCAAACACTTCAAAAGAATTATCGGCAAAACCCCAAGCGAGTATCGTAAATAGCCGAATGAAAATACGCCTGAGAATTACCGACTAATTCAAATTACTAACAGCCTTTCCCTTTGCGGAAAGGCTGTTTCTGATTGACGGTGAGAACTATGACCATGTAAGCTCAAATAAATCTAACATTTTGCCCATAATTTCTAACAAAACAGGCTTTATATTCGCAGTAGAAACGAATATACTTTAGGCAGTAAAATAGGGTAAAAATATGAAAGGAAAATGAATCCATGAGAGATTATTTAAAGGATAACCCCTGGGCAGATGCGTATACCTGGCTGTGGTATAACGATGAGGAAATTTTCAACTATACCCAGGAGGATTGGGATAATAAGGCACAGGAGATGAGCGAACGCGGTGTCACTATCGCTCTGTCCTTCAGCCTCACTCACTTCCGCATCGGATATTATCCGTACTGGAATGAGATTAACGAGTGCATCCGCAAGATGGTTATTGCCTGCCATAAATACGGTATCAAGCTTGTCGAGCATCACAGCACCCATCTTACTCTGAACCTGCTCACTGAGTTAGGTTGGGACCGCTTGGATGGCGACCTGCTGGCATACGGGGCAGGTGCCTGCAGCCGCGATAATTGGAAAAAGATTTTTCCGTACCTTACGGTTTCCAGAACCGTTGAGGGTAAATTCCTGCCCGACCTTGCACAGATTGACGGCTCCACCGGCGAGCTTGCAACCAACATATACGGTGCATACAGCCTGTGTTTTAACAATCCGGACTACCGCGAGGTTTACTTTAACTATCTTAAAGACGTTGTTAACCTTGGCATTGACGGCATAATGAACGACGATGTTCAGTTCTACGGCGATATGAATGCATGCACCTGCAAACACTGCCGCAAGCTCTTTAAGGAACAGACCGGGTATGACCTCCCCGACCCCGAGCATTGGGGCGAGTTCTTTGAAAATTATGATAACCCGGCATACATAGCCTGGAAAAAGTTTAAATTTGACTCCACCACTCGTATGTACCGCGACCTGACAAAGCTGTATGACGATATGGGCGTTAAGCTTCTGAGGCCTAACTATTCCTCTGACGTACTCATGCACTGCCAGACCAGCTACAGCTTTGACTGCTGCATGGATCTGTGGACGGCTATATTCCAGGAAAACTGCTCCTCTTCAATAATTAAGCAGTCC
>JAZRUF010000025.1:0-7006 GCA_045652405.1 Eubacteriales bacterium
AAAATAGTGCATCTATAAAGCTGTTTGGCTCAAAGGGCATTAAATCATCCATCTGCTCGCCGACACCGATGAATTTGACCGGAATATCCATGGTATCTGCAATGGATACCACGATGCCGCCTTTTGCAGTGCCGTCAAGCTTTGTCAGCACGATGCCGGTTACTCCTGCCGCCTGATTAAACTGCTGAGCCTGGCTAACAGCGTTCTGACCGGTAGTCGCATCGAGAACCAGCAGGGTTTCCACCGCGGCATCCGGGACTTCCCTTGAAATTATCTTGCTTATCTTTGAAAGCTCGTTCATAAGGTTTTGCTTATTGTGGAGCCTTCCTGCGGTATCGCATATTACAACATCGCTTCCGCGCGATTTTGCCGCGGCGAGCGCATCAAAAACAACCGCCGCCGGGTCAGCACCCTCCTCATGGCGCACAATATCCACATCTGCGCGCTTTGCCCATATTTCAAGCTGGTCTGCTGCTGCTGCGCGGAAAGTATCCGCCGCGGCGAGAAGGACTTTTTTGCCATCGGCTTTTAGTTGGGCGGCGATTTTTCCTATTGACGTGGTTTTACCTACACCGTTTACGCCTATAACAAGTATAACCGCAGGCTTACTGCCGAGTGCCAGCTCGCCTGAATTTCTAGTTAGGATTTCGCGTAAGATTTCCTTTAATTCCTCACGAATTTCCTCGGACGAACGGAGCTTTTTCTCCTTGGCGCGGTCACGGAGCGTCTCACATATTCCGACTGCGGTTGTAACGCCCAAGTCCGCAAGGATGAGTGCCTCCTCGAGTTCATCGAAAAACTCGTCATTTAGCGGCGTAAATGTTTTAATAATGCTGTCCACCTGGCTTACAACCGCATCGCGGGTTTTGGTAAGCCCAGCTTTTATTTTATCAAATAAACCCATTTTTCTGCCTCCCGGTGTTTATTTAAGCTTTATATTGAGTTCCTTTTCAACCTCGGCAATGCTTATCGTGAGCATCTTGGAAATGCCCTGCTCCTGCATGGTTACGCCGTAGAGCACGTCCGCTTCCTCCATAGTCCCGCGGCGGTGCGTTATAACGATAAACTGCGTCGTCTTTGTAAGCTTTCGCAGGTATGCGGCATACCTTGCGACGTTTACGTCATCAAGTGCGGCTTCAATCTCGTCAAGCACGCAGAACGGAGTCGGGCGCACCTTCATGATTGCAAAGTACAGCGCGATTGCGACGAATGCGCGTTCACCGCCGGAGAGAAGCGTAATTGTACGCAGAGTTTTTCCGGGTGGCTGGACCTTTATCTCTATGCCGCAATTTAAGATGTCCGACGGGTCCTCCAACTTAAGCTCTGCCTTACCTCCGCCGAATATCTCGGTAAAGGTTTCGGAGAAGTTGCGGTTTATTATCTCAAACTGCTCGGCGAAAATCGTCTGCATTTCGCTTGTAAGCTCATCTATCATACGCATAAGCTCTGCTTTGGATTTTTCAAGGTCGTTGCGCTGGGTACTCAAGAATTCAAAACGCTCACTTACGCGCTCATATTCTTCAATCGCGCCGACGTTTACGTTCCCGAGCTTCTTGCGCTCACTCTTAAGCTCTGATACGCGCGCCTTGGCTTCGCTTACCGACTCAAGCGGCCGGCGCAGCTCACCCGCCGCCATAACCGTCAGCTCATAGTTTTCCCACAGCTTATCAGTTATCTGCTTTTCCTCAAGCTCGACCGCGTTTTTCTTAGACTCAAGGCGGGCTCTTTCGCGCTCCAAGTTAAGAATCTCATCGTTCTTATCCTTGCTCTCTTTTTCCTTTTTATTACGCTGCGCCTCAAGCGCAAGCTTTTCTGAGCTGAGTGCGGATATACGCGCATTTATACCGTCAATATTCGCGCTATGCTCACTTATGAGCTTTTTCTTTTCTTCTATCTCCTGCTCAATTTCGGAAATCTTACTCTGATATTCCTCTATAAGGCGCTCCTTCGCGCTGCGGTCGCCCTGCATTGCCGAGCGAAGCTCAGAGAGCTCCTCAAGAGCTTTTTCTGACTCACTGTACTCGCTTCGTATCTCCGCAGATTTAAGGCGAAGCTCGGAGAGCTCGTCGGAGAGTGCGCCTTTGCGCTCGATGAGCTCGGAATGACCTTTTATCATTTCGTCTATCTGCGTCTGGCACTCCTGCGCTTGACGCTCAAGAGCTACTATCTCCTCATTTAACTTATCGCGGTTGCGTGCAAACTCGCTCTGCCGTCCGCGCACGGAACCAAGCTCGTCGTCCAAACTGTCTATAGCTTCGTTTAAGCTGTCAAGCAAAAGCTTATAATGCTCAAGCTCAGTACCGCTTTTGAGGAGGATGTCCTCAGCACGGCGTTTATCGTTTAAGTATACTTCGACCTCGTAGGAAAGTGCCTGATGCTCGCGCTCCGCCTCCGCCTTTTGCTCGGAGAGCTTTTCAAGCTTTTCCTGCTCGGTTTTTATTTGTTTTTCAAGGCGCTCCATCTCGTTTGCACGGCTTAAGATACCCGCGGATTTGCTGACGCTGCCGCCGGTATATGAGCCGCCCGAGTTTATTACCTGACCGTCAAGCGTTACTATACGGAAGCGGTACTTATACTGCTTGGCAATTTTTGACGCATTATCCAGATTATCCGCGACAACTATTCTGCCTAACAGGTATTTGAATATTCCCTCGTAACACTTTTCAAACTCGACAAGGCTTGAGGCTATGCCAACAAAGCCTGGGGCTTTGTCAAGCTCCTTTTCCTCAAGCTCATTTCCGCGCATTATGGACATGGGCATCATTGTGGTGCGTCCTGTATTACTGCTCTTTAAAAGTGAAATCGCGCGCTTTGCGCTTGTTTCATCTTCAACAACGATATTCTGCATCGCGCCGCCGAGTGCAATCTCAATGGCTATTGCATATTCGTCCTCAACTCGCATCAGCTTTGAAACGGGGCCGCGAATTCCGCCGAGCTCGCCGCGCTCGCCCGCGCGAAGCACGGTTTTAACCGCATTTGAATAGCCCTGCATATCCTTTTCCATCTCGGCGAGCATATGGAGCTTTTGCTGCATGGACTCGACAGATATTGAAAGCTTCTGGTGCGAGCTTCTGAGCTTTTCAAGGCGCTCCTCACGAGCCTTGCCTTTAAGCTCAAAGCCTGCAAGCTGGTTAATAATACTGTCACACTCTTCCTGAGCCTCGCGATGCGCGCGTTTAACTTCATTTGCCTTTTCGCGGGTTTCCTCGAGAGTTGCTTCACGTGCCTTGAGTTCCTCCTGAATTTCCGACTGGCGGTTTTTGAGGTTTTCCTCAGCGGTAACCGCGGCGGAGAGCTCAACTTTTTTTTCGGAAGCCGAGTCTGAAAACTCAAGCTTTTTGGCACGTAACACGTCAAGCTTTGCGCTTACGTCGTCCGTACTTTTTGCCGCATTTTCTATTCGCTCGGAAAGCTCGGATATTTTATCTGCGAGTAAAAGCTCCTCTTTTTTAAGTTCTTCTATTTTTTCGCTTCGCTCGTTAATCTGCGCGTCTATTCCGCCTGCGCGGTTTTTCTCGTCGGAGAGTTCTTGTTGTATACGCTCTATATTATGGCGGTTATTTTCTATACCCGCGCCCATCAGGCTTATTTCGCTCTCTACCTCACGCAGCAGATTTTCCGCTTCGCGGAGGAGATTGCGAACATTATCAGCCTCTATATCCTTTTCACGCATTTTAACGGAGAGCTCTTCTGCCTGCGCATAAAGCTCATCCACCATAGCCTGTCCGCGCTCAAACTGCGATGCGGCGACCTTATAATCGTTTTCATACTTTATAGAGTCCTCACGAATTTTATCGAGAGTATGCATCCAGACATTTATTTCAAGTTCCTTAAGTTCGTCACGAATTTTAAGGAATTTTTTGGCTTGCTCCGCCTGCTTTGCAAGCGGGCCTACCTGCCCTTCAAGCTCGGAGATTATATCCCTTATGCGAACAAGGTTCTCCTCGGTCGCATTGAGCTTACGCTCGGACTCCTCCTTACGGTGGCGGAACTTTGAGATGCCGGAGGCCTCTTCAAATATTTCGCGTCTGTCCTCACTCTTGAGCGAGAGTATTTCGTCAATACGGCCCTGACCGATAATCGAGTATCCGTCACGCCCCAAACCGGTATCCATAAAAAGCTCATGGATGTCACGCAGGCGGACCGCGCTGCGGTTTATGTAGAACTCACTTTCGCCCGAGCGATAGTAACGGCGCGTTACGGTTACTTCGTTATACTCGGTATTTAACGCTCCGTCAGAATTATCAATGGTCAGCGAAACTTCAGCGTAGCCGACCGGGCCGCGCTTTTGAGTTCCGCCGAATATAACGTCTTCCATTTTACTTCCGCGCAAAGTACGGGTGGACTGCTCACCAAGCACCCACCGCACCGCATCGGATATATTTGATTTACCGCTGCCGTTTGGTCCGACTATTGCAGTTATGCCGTCGCCAAATGTTAAAACCGTCTTATCCGGAAACGATTTAAAACCCTGCAGCTCTAATGATTTGAGGTACACCCACACCACTCCTGCCAAATTTTACATTCATCATACAAACAATAAATCATCAATAAATTATATTTTATCAATTTTTTACCTTTTTTGCAAGAAAAACACGGCCTTTTTTAAGGTTGTTTTTTTATTTTTTTCGCGGTTTTGGGCACGAAATAACCTCTTTTCGTAATATCGCACAAACCAAACATTGAACCTAACCGTTTTAATTGGTGTTTTTTCGAATAGATTGTTTGGCTTTATTGTAGGATAATATTATTGGAATTTTATCGATGCTTTAACAAATGTAAAAACAAACTACATTGTAAGGGACGTGCTGAGTTTCATGAAATATAAAGCTATTCTCTTCGAGCTTGACGGTACGCTTACCGATCCGTTTGAGGGGATTACAAAATCCGTGCAGTTTGCGCTGCAGCGTTTCGGCATTTGCGAGCCGAATTTGGAGAACCTTAAAATATTCATCGGTTCGCCTTTTCGCAAAAGTGTAGAAGCACTTTACGGCTTGACACCTGAGCAGAGCGAAGAGGCGCTAAAGCGTTTCCGCGACCGCCTGGTTATTAAGGGAGTGTACGAAAACAAGCTTTATTATGGGATAAGCGACCTTTTAAAAACACTTAAAGAGAATGGTATAAAGCTTGCGATTGCATCTTCAAAGCCGCATGTACATATTAACCGCGTGCTTGTGCATTTTGGGATAGAGACTTTGTTTGACGCAATCTCAGGCAGTGAGCTTGACGGACGACGCACGGAAAAGGATGAGGTATTGCCGTATGCTTTAGAGCTTTTGGGGATTGACAACCCGCGCGATGCGGTAATGGTAGGCCACCGTGCACATGATGCGGAGGCTGCGGCAAAGCTGGGCATGGATTTTGTCGCCGCCGCGTATGCTGCGCCGAAGGACGATGAGTTTGACGGTTTCCCCTGTGTATTCAAAGCCGAGTCGATTGATGACATGAATAAATTTTTTATAAAATAAATATATTTTCTATACAAACGGATGCGTAATACCTCATCCGTTTGTTTTTTATTTGAATTCTCCCTTGCACTTAACGTATGTTGTAATGTATAATTTATATCGGTGTTCCTCAGTGGAGATAGATAAAAACTTTTGAGGGGATGTGGGAAAACCTATGAATGCAAAATTGAATAATTAAAGCGCCAGAACCGCAAGATTTTTCTTGCGGTTGACGAGGATGGAGGTTATCGAACTGTTTTCGGCGGATGCCTCCCGACCTACCTCGCCGCAGGTTGAAATGGATATGCCTCAAATACCATGGGTAACCGTGGGGACAAATGGCATATCTGCGGCGATTGTTAAACTCAAAGCTGAGGTGCACGTTTTAAACTTTTTATTTACGGAGGTTTTAAAATCATGTGCGGAATCGTAGGATTTACCGGTTCGCGCAGTGCGCTGTCGGTTTTGCTTAACGGATTGAAAAAATTGGAGTATCGTGGGTATGACTCCGCAGGTATCGCTTTTTTTGGCGAAAAGGACATTCAGGTTGTAAAAACCAAAGGCCGGCTTGATGTTTTAGAGGAAAGGATTAATCAGGAAAACTTTCCGGATACCCATTGCGGAATTGGGCATACACGGTGGGCAACGCACGGCGAGCCCACTGACATCAATTCCCATCCGCATTTAAGCGGTAGCGGAAACATCGCGGTTGTTCACAATGGCATAATAGAAAATTATGCCGACCTGAAAGAAAAGCTTATCGGACGCGGATACCGTTTTCTTTCAGACACTGATACTGAAGTTATCGCTCATCTTATGGACTACTATTATAACGGTGATATAGTCCAAACGGTTTCTAAAGTTACTTCCAGGCTGAAAGGCTCATACGCACTCGGTATTTTGTGTGCGGATAAGCCGGGGGAAATAATAGCTACCCGGCATGACAGTCCTTTGGTAATAGGCATAGGAGACGGAGAGAATTTTATCGCATCGGATATTCCTGCCGTTCTTGAGTATACTGACAGGTATATTCTTCTTGAGGACGAAGAGATAGCATGCCTGACTTCTGAGCGTATTGAAATATTCGGTGTTGACGGTGAATTGATTTCCAAAGAGTCATTTACGGTTGACTGGAATATCCAAGCTGCCGAGAAATGCGGTTATGAGCATTTTATGCTGAAGGAAATTTTCGAGCAGCCAAAGGCGATACGCGACACTGTAAGTCCGCGCATCAAAGACGGCTTTATTACATTCAATGATGCAGGAATTACGGATGATTTTCTGCGCGATCGCAAACGCATTCACATTGTTGCCTGCGGAAGTGCGGCACATGTCGGAATGGTGGGAAAATATCTCATTGAACAGCTTGCCCGCATCCCGGTTGAGTGGGATTTGGCTTCTGAGTTTCGGTATCGGTCACCGATTTTCAGTAAAGACGACCTATGCATTATAATAAGCCAATCGGGCGAGACCGCGGATACTTTGGCAGCCCTGCGCGAAGCTAAAAGACACGGCGTTCCGGTCTTGGCGATAGTAAATGTTGTAGGAAGCACAATTGC
>JAZRUF010000026.1:0-4137 GCA_045652405.1 Eubacteriales bacterium
ATTCTTGAAAACCACCCGTGGTTTACGGTTACGGCTATTGCTGCGAGTGCAAACTCAGCAGGAAAAACTTATGAGGAAGCTGTAAGCGGAAGATGGGCGATGACATCTCCTATCCCGGAGGCTATGAAAAAACTCGTTGTTATGGACGCTTCTGCAGATGTTGAGAAAATTGCCGGAATGGTAGATTTTGTATTCTGTGCGGTTGATATGAAAAAGGATGAAATCCGTGCACTTGAAGAAAAGTATGCAAAGGCTGAATGCCCGGTTGTTTCCAACAACAGTGCACACCGCGGAACTCCCGACGTTCCGATGATTATTCCAGAAATAAATGCAGACCATGCAAAGGTTATCGAGTCACAGCGCAAGCGTTTGGGAACAAAGCGCGGATTTGTAGCTGTTAAATCTAACTGCTCACTCCAGAGTTATGTGCCGGCAATTCAACCGCTGATGGATTTGGGTATTACTAAGGTTCTTGCTTGTACTTATCAGGCTATATCCGGCGCGGGAAAAACCTTTGAGCGTTGGCCTGAGATGATTGACAATGTTATCCCCTACATCGGTGGCGAGGAAGAAAAGTCCGAGCAGGAGCCGATGAAGATTTGGGGCACGGTTGAAAACGGAAAGATTGTTAATGCAACTTCTCCGAGCATTACTGCTCAGTGCATCCGCGTTCCGGTTTCTGACGGTCACATGGCGGCGGTATTTGCAAGCTTTGATAAAAAAATACCCATGGATGAGATAATCGCACGTTGGGAGAGTTACAAGGGCCGTCCGCAGGAGCTAAACCTTCCTCTTGCTCCCAAGCAGTTTATTCACTACTTCCGCGAGGATAACAGACCGCAGACCAATTTGGATCGCAATCTGGAAAACGGAATGGCAGTTTCCGTAGGTCGTCTGCGTCCGGATACACAGTATGACATTAAGTTCGTCTGCTTGTCCCACAACACTTTACGCGGCGCAGCAGGCGGTGCAGTTTTACTTGCAGAGCTTCTCTGTGCGGAAGGATATATTGATTAATTGTTTTTTGAAAGGATTGATTTTTCATGAAGTCACCTGTTTTTACCGGCGCAAACGTAGCAATTGTAACACCGTTTGATGAAAATGGGAAAATTGATTTTGACCGTTTTGGAAAATTGGTGGATTTTCAGATTGACGGAGGAATAAACGCAATCACAGTATGCGGAACCACCGGTGAATCTGCGACACTAAGCCATGAAGAGCACTGCGAGCTCATTAAATATTGCGTAAAAAAAGTAAACGGTCGAGTTCCGGTTATTGCAGGAACCGGCAGCAATGACACAAGCTACGCGCTTGAACTTTCAAAATTTGCAGAGGATGCAGGCGTTGACGGTCTTTTAATGGTAACCCCCTATTACAACAAGACAACTCAGCGCGGTCTTATCAACCACTATACATATGTTGCAGACCGTGTTAAAACACCGATAATTCTCTATAACGTTCCGTCTCGCACCGGTGTGTCATTCACTGCAGAGACTTATCTTGAGCTTTCTAAGCACCCGAATATAAACGGTGTAAAAGAAGCAAGCGGTAATTTCACTCTCATAGCCAATACACTCAGCTTATGCGGAGACGATTGGTATATGTGGAGCGGTAATGACGACCAGACCGTACCGATGCTGTCATTGGGTGCAAAAGGTGTTATTTCCGTTGCTGCAAACATTCTCCCGGATGTTGTTTCAAAAATGTGCAGCCTTTATTTTGAAGGAAAAACCGAGGAAAGCAAAAAAATTCAGCTTGAATACTTTGACCTTATGGATAAGCTCTTTATTGAAGTAAATCCGATTCCGATTAAAACCGCAATGCAGCTTATGGGAATGGACAACGGATTCTTGCGCATGCCGCTTTATGAGATGGCACCGAAAAACGTGGAGATTCTCAAAGAATCCATGCAAAATATGGGGATAAAGACAGTTTAAAAAGAAAAGCGTACAATAAAAGGACGTGAAACCAATGATAAAAATCATTCTCTCCGGCTGTAATGGCCGTATGGGGCGTGTGATAACAGATATTTGCCAAAAGAATACCAATACGGAAATCGTTGCCGGTGTTGATATAAACACAGAGGCTGTTTGTGGTTATCCGGTTTATGACAGTATTGCCGCGGTAAATGAAGATGCGGATGTAATAATTGATTTTTCGCATCCTTCCCTTTTGGATGGTATCCTTGAGTATTCAATTTTAAAAAATATACCCGCGGTTATTGCAACTACCGGTCATTCCGAAGAGCAGATAGCAAATATCCAAGAGGCTTCAAAAAAAGTGGCACTTTTCCGTTCGGGAAATATGTCTTTGGGGATAAATGTGCTTCAGATGCTGGTTGAGCGCGCTGCTAAAATTCTCGGCGATACTTTTGATGCGGAGATAATAGAGCGTCATCACAATCAGAAGTTGGATGCTCCGAGCGGAACAGCTCTCATGCTGGCTGAGCGTTTGAGTGAGGCGCTTCCCTATCAAGCCGAGTATGTTTATGACCGCCATTCGGTTCGTCAGAAACGCGGACGCAACGAAGTTGGTATTCATACGCTTCGCGGCGGTACTATCGTCGGTGAGCATGAGGTTATTTTCGCAGGACGTGATGAGGTTATAGAAATAAAACATACTGCACAATCCCGCGAAGTTTTTGCGTCAGGAGCCGTGAAAGCCGCTGTTTATATTGCAGGTATAACTGAACCCGGGCTTTATAACATGGATAATCTGCTTGCAAATTACATAGAAAACTAATATAATTTCAGGGAACGCTTGCCGTTCCCTGTTCTGTTACAAAAATAAATTCAAGGAGGTCAAGATGCCGCTTATGAATATAAATCTTCCGGATTTCGCAAATAAGGCAATAAATGCGCTTGAGAGCCGCGGATATCGCGCTTTCGCGGTTGGCGGATGCGTGAGAGACTCTCTGCGCGGCGTTTTGCCCTCTGATTGGGATATATGCACATCGGCAAGGCCGGATGCAATCGTGAACGTTTTTTCGGAATTTACCGTACTTAAAACCGGAATAAAGCACGGTACGGTGACGGTTGTGTTCGGTAAAACACCGCTTGAGATAACAACATTCAGAATAGACGGTGAATACAAGGACAACCGGCATCCTGAAAATGTGGTATTTACCAATAGTGTGGAGGAGGATTTGAGCCGTCGCGATTTTACAATAAACGCGATGGCGTATTCCTCTAAAGAAGGGTTGATTGACCCGTTTGGAGGCCAAAAAGATTTAAAAGGCGGAATAATAAGGTGTGTTGGGGATGCTAGGTTGAGATTTAAAGAAGATGCGCTGCGTATTTTGCGTGCGCTGAGGTTTTCTTCGGTTTTATCTTACGATATTGAAGAGAAAACTTCCGAAGCGATTTTGAGTAATTCCCCATTGCTTTCAAATATTGCGGCGGAGCGTATAAATGCAGAACTTAAAAAGATTTTGTGCGGTGTAAACGTAGAGCAGATACTGCTAAAATTTAGAAAAATTATTGCGCAAATCATTCCGGAGCTTGAGCAGTGTTTTGATTTTGACCAAAGGACGAAGTACCATATTTACGATATTTGGGAGCACACTGTTCATTCAATAGGAAATATCAGGAATAGTACGGATTTAAGACTTGCAATGCTGCTTCATGACTGTGGCAAGCCATCGTGCTTTACACAAGATGCTGATGGTACAGGTCACTTTTACGGACACCCTGAAACAAGCTGCCGGATAGCGGAAAAAGTACTCAAACGCCTGAAGTTTGACAAGCGGACGATAACTGATGTATGTACGCTTATAAAATACCATGATGCGGATATATTGCCTGATGAAAAATTAATCCTAAAATGGCTTAATTTAATTGGCGATGAGTTATTTTTAAAGCTCATAGAGATTAAACGCGCGGACAATGCGGCGCAAAATCCGGAATATTCTTATTTGGATGAATTTTCTGAGATTGAAACTTTGTATCACGAGATGAAAAAACGCCATGTTTGCTACAATATAAAACAATTAAATGTAAATGGTGATGATTTGATTAAATTGGGGATTTCCGATGGGATAGAAATCGGGAAGGTGCTGAAATCACTGCTGTCTGCCGTGATGTCCGGGGAAATAACTAATACACGCCAAGAACTTTTAGAATACGCAAGAAGCGCAAC
>JAZRUF010000027.1:0-8412 GCA_045652405.1 Eubacteriales bacterium
CGCAAGCACATTGAAAAGGACAGCGCGCTCGAGCGCCGCTTCCAGTCCGTCATTGTAAATGAACCTTCAATAGAAGAAACGGTTGACATTATTTTGGGAATTTCCCACTATTACGAGAACTTCCATGGCGTGCGTATTCCCGAAAGTATCGCCCGCCTCGCAGTTACCCTTTCAGAACGTTATATAACTGACAGATACCTGCCCGACAAGGCAATTGATTTAATTGACGAAGCATGCTCCGACTTAAATCTTACAAGTGAGCTTATTACCCAGCGTGCAAAACTTTCAAAGCAACTGAGTAAAATAGAGACAGAACGCGATGAAATTATGGTAGATGAAAGTGCTGAGAATTCTTTTGAGCGCCTCGCTGCATTAAAAAGCGATGAATGCCGCATAACCGCGCAGCTTGATGAACTCAACCTAAAAGCCACTCCGGAGCTAAAAATAGAGCATCTTGCCAAGGTTATTGAGTTGTGGACTAAAATCCCCGCCGCTTCTATTCAAGAGGCTGAATTCAAGCGTCTAAACGAGCTTGAGGAGCGTTTGAAAACGCACATTGTCGGACAGGACGAAGCAATTTCCGCAGTTGCCGCTGCAATCAAGCGCAACCGCGTCGGCATCTCTCCGAAAAGGAAACCTGTATCCTTTATCTTTGCAGGGCCTACAGGCGTGGGCAAAACCGAGCTTGTAAAACGTTTAGCGCAAGATTTATTCAATTCCCCCGAGTCTCTTATCCGCCTTGACATGTCTGAGTTTATGGAAAAGCATGCGGTAAGCCGCATCATCGGCGCACCTCCCGGATATGTAGGCTATGACGAAGCAGGTCAGCTTACGGAAAAAATACGTCGCAAACCCTACTCCGTCATTCTCTTTGATGAGATTGAAAAGGCGCATCCCGATGTTTTAAACATACTTCTTCAGATCCTTGATGACGGTCGCATAACAGATGCTCAGGGACGGCAGATTAATTTTGAAAATACGGTAATTATCATGACGACAAACGCAGGCAGTCAAACAAATGACGCAAGTGTTGGCTTCGGACGTACTCTTTCCGAGCAAGGCAAAGCAAAAGCATTAAAAGCGCTTGAGCAATTCCTGCGTCCTGAATTCATTAACCGTATCGACGAAATAATTGCATTTAACAATCTCCCCAAGGAGCATTTTAATGATATTGCAAAAATCATGCTTGGCGAATTAACATTAGCACTAAAAGAAAAGAACATTAATTTCATTTATGATGAGTCGCTTGTAAATTACCTTACTGACAAATCTTACTCAGTAAAATACGGCGCACGTAATTTGCGCCGCGTTATTCAAAAAGAGCTTGAGGACAAAATTGCAAACCTGATGATATCAAACTATGCGGCTCCACCGACGCAAATTTCAGCTTCTGCAACAGAGGCTGACGGAGTTAATCTTTTATCTCTTTAATTATCACAAAGGAGAAACAGTAATGAAAAAACTTCTTTTTCTTTCAGTAGCCATTTTTTCTTTGATATGTTTCTGCGCATGCGGAGCACCTGAGCCTTACACTGGTGAGCCTATTGCTCCGTCATCCGCATCCGATTCCGAACCGTGGCCTAAAGATACTTTCTTTGCCTCTGCACCGCCTATATGTGAAACCGTAAACAGCGTATCGGTTAATGATGATAAAACCACCTACTCATTTAAAATAACCAACATAAGCTATGAGGACTTTGTAAAGTGGGCACAAGCGATGAAAAAATGCGGTGTCTCCCCCATCGGTAGCGGTGAATACGGTCTTGACGGAACCCCGATTGACGGAATGGCTTCTTTTAACGGTGAAACAAAGCAATTTACCGTCATATCTACATGGACTGATAAAGAAAGCCCTCTGCGCGTCGCAAACCATGACCTTTCAATTTCATTCATAAAAAAGAAGTAAATAATAAGCTTTTGCAAATTCTTTGCAAAAGCTTATTTTATGTAATTTTTAAATTATCAAGCGATTTGAATACCCTTGACATGCCGGGTGTATGCGTGACTTCTATAACATATGTTCCATCATACCCTGAGCTTCTCAAAAATTCAACAGCTTCATTGTTTGAAAGAATACCGTCACCTTTAGCCACACAGTCATATTATTGATTTATCCGGAGTAAGCTTTGTTGTACTAAATTCGCATCAAAAACACATTTTATTTCTTTTTGTAACCATTGCTTTTTACTTCAAAAAAGTATAAAATAGTATATACAAGACAATCTCAAAAGGAGTTTTTTCAATGGTATTAAATGTAAAGACCAAAAACGCAGAAACTTTTGTTTCAAAAGAAGAGCTTGATGCACTTCTTCCTGAGCTTAATTTAGCGCACTCAAAGCTCGTCGAAAAGACCGGTGCAGGCTCTGATTTTACCGGTTGGGTAACTCTCCCGCAGGACTATGACCGCGATGAGTTTGCGCGCATAAAGAAATCCGCTGCAAAAATCCGCAGCGATTCAAAGGTTCTTGTAGTTATAGGAATAGGCGGTTCATATCTCGGTGCACGCGCTGCGATTGAATTCTTAAATAGCCCATATTACAATCAACTGACAAAGGACGGTCCTGAGATTTATTTTGCTGGAAACAACATAAGCCCGGATTACTTCACTGAAATTGTTTCTTTAATCGGCGACCGTGATTTTTCAATTAATGTAATTTCAAAATCCGGTACAACCACTGAGCCCGCGATTGCTTTCCGTCTCTTCAAGGACCTTATTGAAAAGAAGTATGGAAAAGACGGTGCTAAAGGCCGCATCTATGCTACCACCGACAAGGCGCGCGGTGCATTAAAACAGCTTGCTGATGCAGAGGGGTATGAAACATTTGTTATTCCCGACGATGTTGGCGGACGTTACTCAGTTCTCACCGCAGTAGGACTTCTGCCCATTGCCGCAGCAGGTATTGATATTGACAAGATCATGGCGGGCGCACAGGATGCCATGAAAACTTTAATGTCCGAAAAATCACTTGCAAACCCTGCATGGCGTTATGCGGGTATAAGAAACGCACTTTATCGCAAGGGCAAGCGAATTGAAATCTTAGCTTGCTTTGAGCCGCGTTTCCGCTTCATGTCCGAATGGTGGAAGCAACTCTATGGCGAAAGCGAAGGAAAAGACGGACTGGGCCTCTTCCCCGCATCAGTTGAACTGTCTGCCGACTTACACTCTATGGGACAGTATATCCAGCAGGGCGAGCGCACGCTGATTGAAACCATGTTCACAATAGACTCCCCTGAAAACGAAGTTGTTGTGGACTCAACCGATGACAACCTTGACGGTCTTAACTTCCTTGCTGGAAAGACTATGGATTTCGTCAACAAGCAAGCTTTTGCAGGAACCGTTCTCGCGCATGTGGACGGCGGTGTTCCAAACCTCGAAATCTCAATCCCCAAAGTCGATGAAGAGGCATTTGGAAACATGGTTTATTTCTTTGAATTTGCTTGCGGAATTTCAGGTTATGTTCTCGGTGTAAACCCATTTGACCAACCCGGAGTTGAGGCATATAAAGTCAACATGTTTGCACTTTTGGATAAGCCCGGCTACCAGGATGCGCGCCGCGAATTACTCGAAAGATTATAAAAGCCACCAACATATCTCGTCTTTTATAAGGCGGGATATGTTTTTTGCCCTGATTTAAGTAAATTTTTTCTACTATTCACTTAATATTTGTGCAACTTGTGAAACTTATATAAATTTCTCTAAATTTAGATTGAAATATTTGACAAACTGTGTTATCATATAAATAACAAATCCGAATACGGATTTAAAACAAGGAGGTATTCTATTATGGTCAAAGTCATTATGGGTCTCCAGGGCCATGGCAAAACTAAACAAATTATTGAGCTTGCAAATCAGGCGGTCAGCAACGAATCAAATTCGGTTATCTGCATTGAACGCGGCAAAAAGCTCACATACGATATCAGTCACAAGGTTCGTTTGGTAGATGTTTCTTCTTATCCGATAACCAGCTATGAGCGCTTAAAGGCTTTCATCTGCGGTATGTATTCCGGAAACTATGATATTTCCGATGTGTTTATTGACAGCCTCTTCAAAGTAGTTAAGTGTGATTCTCTTGAGGAGTGTGAAAACTTCCTTCAGTGGTTAGATGAGTTTGGTGCAGAGAACAAAATCAATTTCACCACCACTATCAGTGCTGATGAGAACACCGCTACCGACGGTATTAAAAAGTATTTTTAATTGACTTATTCTCTGTTTTGCACTAATGTTTATTGACAAATAAAAGCGAATTGATTATAATCAATTCGCTTTTATTCTTTTTTTAACGGAGGATTTTGATATGCCTGTTTACAACAACGCATCCTTAAAAGATATTTCCCCGCTGCTTCGCGGTGTTTGCGGATTTTTCGATAAGGACGGCATGGTGCTTCCCACAAGATTTACTCCTGAGCAGCTTAAGTTTTATGAAGAAGTCTTTCCCGAACGTTATGCTGCTGCACTGGGACTTGCAGGAATTGTTCTTGAATTTAAAACCGACGCGGAAGAAATTTCTTTTCTATATTCCACCGGCAGTGCTTATGTAACAAACAGCGGGATTGACATTTATGAAAACGGTGTCTTCCAAGCCAATTTGTGCGTAGAGGAAAACACTAAGGATATAACTGTTACATACTCAAGAAAGTGCAAATCTGCATCAGAGATTAAAATATACTTCCCTGCAGGGGTAGCATTTTATCCTACAAACTTTTGCTTAGGCAATGCAACTCCCCTGCCCCAAAAGGATAAACTCATTCTCTTCTACGGTGACTCTATAACCCAGTCTGCATATATCCCTACTCGTTCCGTATGCTGGTGCGAATTTGTCGCAGAGAGCTTAAACGCACGCTATATAAATCGAGGCGTAGGAAGCTTTGTAGCGCATGAGGGAAGCCTACCGTCTGAGCCCGACTGTTCACCTGACTATATCTTTGTAGAATATGGATTGAACGACCTTTATCAATACGGTCTTTCCGAGTCACTTGATATGATTGATAAGTATTTGAAAAAGATTAAATCTTTATATACTAAAAGTCAAATATACGTAATTACTCCGAATTTCACGCCAAAGGATACCGAACTTGAAGAAATCCGCAATAACATTAACGAATACTGCGATAATCTTATTACCATTGCTCAAAAGTACAATATGAGTATTATACACGGTAACAAGCTAATTCCGGATCTCAAAGTTATGTTCTGGTCGGACCATGTTCATTTGAGCGAGGCCGGTGCTGCCGTATTTGCGCATAATGTTATTAAATACATGAAATAATCAAGGGGGGTTTTTAATGTATAAATCATTAAATGAGCTATCACCTTATCTGCGCGGATGCTGCGGTTTTACGGACATTGGCGGCAAAACCGCTCCTGTGCGTTTTTACGATGAGCAACTTGAATATTTAAAAAGCATCGGTACCGGAAAATTCTTTAATATTGCCGCGTGTGCTGCAGGAATTTCCCTTGCATTTTCAACCGACGCGGATGAGATTTCATTTGACTATTCAATTGGCGAGATAACGTATGTAACAAACAGCGGTATAGACATATATGAAAATGGCGTTTTTGCCGCTCATTTCCCGATAAATAGCGGGGATAAGGATATTCATATTTCTTATAACATAAAATCAAACGAGCGTTGCGAAATAGAAATCCATTTCCCGGGTGGCGTACACTTTTTCCCATATAACTTTTCACTCGGGAATATATCCCCTCTCCCGCGCAGAAGTAAGCTCGCGCTGTTCTACGGTTCATCCTCCACTCAATCTGCATATGTCTCATATCCGTCATTTTCCTGGCCGGAAGCCACGGCTCGATTTCTTGATGCTGAATATATAAACCGGGGAATCGGCAGCTATTATTACGATGCAGAAAGCCTTCCGAAAAAATCCGATTGTAATCCGGATTATGTTTTCATAATGTATGGTGGAAACGATATCCTGCTTTTCCCGTCGATGGACGTTGCGTTGCAGGAAGCGGAAAAGTTTATAAAAAAAGCCTGCGACATTTATCCGTCTGCAAAAATCTTAGTCCTCTCTCCAGAATATATGCGTAAAGAGCCTATGGACGATAATATGAGAAACAATTTAGAGACATATTCTGCACAACTCCCTGCGTTGTGTAATGCTTGCGGATGCACTTTTCTTTCAACAAAAGAGCTTATACCTGACCTTGCTTCACTCTTCTTAGACGATGACGTTCACTTCAACGTTGCGGGAATGGGGCAATTTACCGGCAATCTTATGAACAAACTAAAAACTATTATCTAATATAAAAAACCTAAAGCCTTTTAGTAGGCTTTAGGTTTTTTATTACTTATTGAGTTTCTCAATTAGCTCTTCTATTTCTTCAGGTGTAAATCTATATATAGTATCACAGAACTGGCATGTTATTTCAGCGTCCTTATTTTCATCGCGAAGTGCGCTAAGTTCCTCCATACCCATACTGATAAGTGCCTTTTCAACGCGCTCTTTCGAGCAGAAACAACGATACTCAACCTTATCCTCTTCAAGCACCTGCGGCTCAAATCCATCCAAAACCTTCTCTATAATCTGTTCCAGGCTCAGATTATCACTCAGCATTGAAGTCACAGGTTTAACCTTTGCAAGATTCATTTCAAGTTTTGTTATACTATCATCATCCACACCCGGCAAAAGTTGAATAATATATCCGCCCGCGCACTTGATGGAATAATCGCGGTCTACAAGAACTCCAAGCGCACAAGCAGACGGTATTTGCTCACTCTCCGCCATGTAAGCGGTTATATCCTCTGCAATCTCACCGCTTACAAGCTGAATCTGCCCGATATACGGCTCTTTAAGCCCCATATCTTTTATTACCGTGAGTGTTCCGTCAGTTCCTACTGCGCCGGAAACATCCAGCTTTCCGTCACTCCTCAGCGGCAAATCAATACCCGGACGCTGGCAATAGCCACGGACATTGCCCATATGGTCAGACACAACCGTTATTGTTCCGATAGGACCACCGCCTTTAACCTGAAGTGTAAGGGAGTTTCCCTCACCTTTAAGTGCATTGCCCATAAGTGATGCCGCGAGCAGTACGCGACCGATAGACGCTGCGGTTACCGGTGTGGTATTATGGATTTCCTGCGCACGCGCGACTATACCACGTCCGTTTATCGCGGCAAATTTTATCATACCGTTTGCGGTTATACCTCTTATAATTCTATCTTGCATTTTATTATTCACACTCCATCTTCTATTCTGCGTGCTACGTAGAATATCCTCTGCTCATCATTTGCAGGTGGCTTGTCCGAAAGCTCACCGTATGTGGCAATAAGCTCAAACCCTGCTTTACTCAGCGCATTTTCTATTTCTTCATACGAATGTGCACGTTCCTTATGTTCTTCCTGACTGCGAGACCAAAGCTCGCCTTTTCTTTTGAAAATATCATAATAAAACGTACAGATTTTTTCTTCTTGCGCATATTCTGCGCTCCATGCGCAGAAATAATCGTTGCTTTCACGCAAAAAAGCACAACCGTCGAGATTTTTAAACTTAGCATCTGTATTAACGTCAAAAATAAAAACCCCGCCCGGTCGCACAAAAAAGCGCAGCCTTCCGAACGCAGTCTCCAACGCCTTCAGCTCGGTCAAGTAATTTAAACTGTCCAAACAACAAACCGCAGCATCCACGGTTCCGTACAAATCCAGATGCTCCATATCCTGATTAAGAAACATAGGCGGATTTTTCTCCATCTGCCAAGCCTTTGACTGCGCGGTTGCAAGCATCTCCTCTGACATATCAGTGCCTATTACCTCATAACCGCGTTCTGCTAAAATTACTGACAGAGACCCGGTTCCACACGCTAAATCAAGCACCTGGCTTACCTCTACGCCAAATTTTGAAAACAGCCCGGTCAGATAATCCGCCCACAGCGAATATTTTACATCATCGGTAAATTTATCATAACATTCTGCAAGTGATGTATAACTATTCATCCTTATCACTGCACCTCTCAAGAATCACCTTATATCCGTCACTTCCATAAGTAAGTGAGCGGTTTACTCTGCTGATAGTTGCAGTAGACGCACCTGTCTCTTTGACTATTTCACTGTAAAGCTTTCCTTGACTTAACATACGCGCAACATGATAGCGCTGAATCATAGCCTGAAGCTCTTTAATCGTACATAAGTCTTCAAAGAAGTCACAGCATTCGTCCTCATTATTTATCGACATAACTGCCTCAAAAAAAGCCTTAGCTTCTTTATCGTCAAATCTGCGGCTCATTAAACTCACCTCTTTTTCAGATAGTAACATTTTAACACATTAAATCGTAAAAGTAAAGAGGATTGTTCTCTTTAAACATATGCTAAAAAAGACTATTCTTAAGAATAGTCTTTTTTAGCATATGTTTAAAGAGAACAATCCTCTTTACTTTTACGATTTAATGTGTTAAAA
>JAZRUF010000028.1:0-3628 GCA_045652405.1 Eubacteriales bacterium
ACAGTGCTTAAAGATGCGTCGGAGTATTGCCCGGACTTTGAAAATGCATTTAATGCGGTTCTTGCGGATGTTCCGTGCTCAGGGCTTGAAATAATCCGCAGAAAACCCGATATAAGATATAAGAATCCGGATGAACTTAAAAATTTGCCAGCGATTCAGGCGGCGATTTTAAAAAATGTATCGCGATATGTAAAACCCGGCGGAGTGCTCGTCTATTCAACGTGCACTGTAGTCCCGCAGGAGAACGAAAGAGTGACGGATGCATTTTTAAAAGAAAATCCGGAGTTTGAAAAAGAAGAATTCAATCTGCCGGGACTTTGCGAGAGTGTGCAGGGGGATATTACTCTGCTTCCAACAACTCACGGTACTGACGGATTTTATATTTGCAAAATGAGGCGAAAAGCAAAATTTTAAACGTCCTAAGAGGGGAATTATCCATGGTTGATATTAAATCAATGCTTCTCGAAGAGCTTGAACTAATTTTGGCTCAAATGAATGAGCCTAAGTTCAGGGCACAGCAGATTTTTCGTTGGCTGCACTCAGGAGTACGTTCTTTTTCAGAGATGACCAATATTTCAAAGTCACTCAGGGAAAAACTCGCAGAGAAATGCGAAATACGCTGTGCGGAAATTTCCAGAAAGCAGGTTTCCAAAGAAGACGGAACAATTAAATATCTTTGGCGTATGCCGGATGGGAATTGTGTTGAGTCGGTTTTTATGGAATACCACCATGGTAATACCGTGTGTTTATCAACCCAAGTGGGCTGTCGCATGGGATGCGCCTTTTGTGCGTCTACAATGGACGGACTTGTGCGCGGATTAACACCTTCGGAGATTGAAGAGCAAATACTCCGAATTGAGGCGGATACCGGAAAGAAAGTTTCAAATATCGTCTTGATGGGTACCGGTGAACCGCTTGATAATTATGAAAATGTCATTCGTTTTTTACATATTGTTAACCACCCATTAGGGCTTAACATAGGTATGAGGCATATATCGCTCTCTACCTGCGGAGTTTGTGATAAAATAGAAGAGCTTGCAAAGGAAAAATTAGGGATAACTTTGTCTATTTCATTGCACGCGCCTGAGGATGAAACTCGCAGTAAAATTATGCCGATAAATCGTAAATATAATTTAAAGCGATTGATTGATGCATGTAAATATTATTTTGCTGAGACATCGCGGCGTATATCGTTTGAATATACGATGATTGACGGTGTAAGTGATACCGAAAGAGCATTAAAGAAACTTGGTGAGCTTCTTTCCGGATTTCCTTGCCATGTTAATCTGATACCATTAAATCCGGTAGAAGGGCGTGAGTATCAGCCAAGCTCTAAAAAAAGAATTGAGGAGTTTAAGTCGGGTCTTGAAAAATATGGGCTGACGGTTACTGTGCGTCGCAGTTTAGGCGCAGATATTGATGCAGCTTGCGGTCAGTTAAAACGCGCGGTTGCAGCCGAAGAAGATGAGAGAGGTGATGGTAAATGACGGTTTGGGGTTATACGGATGTAGGACAGGTCCGGCAAAATAATCAGGACTCGTTTTATACAGAGATATTAGAGGACGGTCAGGCACTGTGCGTCGTTTGTGACGGAATGGGCGGAGCTAAAGCCGGAAATGTCGCCTCGAAGCTTGCATCTAACTCATTTGTTGAGCATGCAAAAAGCATATTAAGACCGGGGATAAAGTGCAAGGATATAGAAGAAATAATAGTTGATTCGCTCTCTGCTGCCAATCAGAGTGTTAATGATATGGCGGTCTCTGATGCGTTTTATAAAGGTATGGGGACAACCCTCGTCGCTGCAATAACTGCTCAGGACGGTGTGGTAATTATAAACGTGGGTGACAGCAGAGCGTACCTAATAAATAAAGAGGATATAGTACGTATCACACGCGACCACTCGGTTGTAGAGGATATGGTCGAGATGGGAAAACTGACCGCGGAGGAGGCCAAGGAACATCCGGGCAAAAACTTAATAACGCGTGCTGTGGGAACAGACGAAACCGTAAACGGTGATGTGTATACAGTCGCGGCGGAACCCGGGGAATTCGTGTTCATGTGTACTGACGGACTTACGAATTTGGTATCTGACCAGGAGATACTTTATGAAGTTTTGTACGGCGGTGAGCTCGCGGAATGTTGCCAGCGGCTTACGGAGATTGCAAATTCCCGAGGCGGATATGATAATATAACAGCCGTGTTATTGGCTATTTAAAGGGGGCGTGGAGATGGATAAATATATTGGAAAGCTTTTGGATAACAGATACGAAATTCTTCAGCTTATAGGAACCGGAGGAATGGCTAAGGTTTATAAGGCGCGTTGCCACAGACTCAACAGACTCGTAGCTGTAAAGATACTTAAAGAAGAATTTGCAAAGGATGATGAATTCAGAAACCGTTTTCACGGTGAAAGCCGCGCTGTAGCTATGCTTTCGCATCCTAACATAATGGCAGTGTATGACGTTTCACGCTCAAATTCTGTTGAATATATAGTAATGGAATTACTCGACGGAATGACCCTCAAGCAATATATGGAGCATAAAGGCACGCTTACGTGGAAGGAAGCACTTCATTTTGTAACGCAGATTTTAAAAGCACTTGGGCACGCTCATGAAAAGGGCATTATACACCGTGACATAAAACCGCATAATATTATGCTTTTGCGTGACGGAACGATAAAAGTTGCAGATTTTGGTATCGCAAGATTTGCAGCAACACAGGGAACTCTTACCAAAGAGGCATTAGGGTCAGTTCACTATATTTCACCTGAGCAAGCTCGTGGGGGACATATTGATGCACGCGCGGACATTTATTCTACAGGTGTTATGCTCTATGAAATGATTACCGGAAGACTCCCGTATGAGGGGGATTCACCGGTATCAGTTGCAATTCAACATATAAATTCAATGCCATTAAACCCAAGGGACATTAATCCGGAAATCCCTGAGGCACTTGAAAAGATTACCATGCGCGCAATGTGCGCGGATTTAGCGAAGCGCTATAGGTCGTGTGATGAAATGCTCGAAGATTTGGAGGAGTTTCGCAAAAACCCGAATGTCGTTCTTGAGTACGGTGTTTTAGATATTGGAGAAAATACACTAAATGATGATGAGAGAACAAGAAAGATTGATACTTCGGCAGTAGCATATAAAGATGGAAACACGACTAAATATAAGTCGGGTGACGATTGGGACGATGACTTTGACGATGACGAGGATGAAGATGAAGGTGCATTTTCAAAAGTGCCACTTATAGCAGGCATCGTAGCCGGAGGTATATTTTTGGCAGGTGTCATTGCACTGCTTGTAACTATTTTTGGTGGTGGCGGTTCTGAGGTTACCGTACCGAATTTAGTCGGAGAAGTCTTTGAAGAAATTATAGAAGATAAGGCCTATGATGCGTTCCAAATCATTGAGGACGGGCGCGAATTTAATTCCGAGTACGAGGAGGGGCAAATCATAAGCCAGGTCCCTGCAGAAGGAAAAACGGTCAAAGAAAATGCTGAAATACGCGTTGTCATAAGTCAGGGTACAAAAATGGTTAAAGTCAGTGATGTTACCAATATGTCTCAGAAACAAGCGCGTATCGAGCTTGAAAATGAACAGGGGTTAGAAATTAAAATTGAGTA
>JAZRUF010000029.1:0-9641 GCA_045652405.1 Eubacteriales bacterium
GGAAGGCATACAACTCGTCAGGTGGAAATTATTAAAGTTGAGGAAAATACATGGATTGCGGATACACCAGGCTTTTCTGCCTTTGATACCGGCCGTATGGAGATTACTGATAAAGATAAACTTCAATATCTTTTTCCGGAATTTCAAAAGTATTTGCATGATTGTGCATTCCAAGGCTGTGCGCATCTTAAGGATAAGGGCTGCGCCGTACAAGCGGCTTTTGAAAGAGGAGAAATTGCAAAGAGCCGAATGGAGAGTTATGAAAGACTTTACGAAGTTATGAAAGAAATTCCGGAATGGGAACAAAAGAGGGCAGGCAGTGAAAGGAAGTGAGCCGCATGAATAAAAAGTGGATAATTATAGGCTCAGCTCCTGATACGGATTTGTCTGTTATAAAACCGCTTGTTGACAAAAATATTCCGGTGATATGCGCTGACGGAGGTATAAAAACGGCACTTGATGCCACAATAGAGCCTGACTTTTTTATAGGTGACTTGGATTCCGGTAATAAACCTAAAAATCTTCGTGGCATAATCCTTCCTGAAGAAAAGGATTACACGGATTTGCACACGGCACTTTTGTGGGCAATTGAGCAGGGTGCGCGATATATATATATTACCGGTTGCACCAACGGACGTGCGGACCACTATTTTGCAAATATACTTCTTTTAGAAATGCTCTCCGAGCGCGGTGTGCGCGGTGTTATAATGGATAAGCAAAACCGTATTCTTTATCATAGCGGCAGTAAACTCACTGTTAGATTCGGTGATGATAGTGGCGACTTGGGTGAAGATGAAATTATGATGCCGGTGGGGTTTAAGTATGTATCACTTCTCCCGATTGACAGTGAACTTTCGGGGGTTACGTTGAAAGGTTTTAAATATCCTCTTAATAATCAAACCCTGAAAAGAAGCTGCCCTATAGGTGTTTCAAATGAGCTCATTTCGCGTACAGGTGAAATTTATATAGCAAGCGGAAGAGCTCTTGTTATTCTCAGTAAGGATGTGTAATTGTAAATGATTAACACAAAAAGAAAAGGAAGCTACGGAAAAATGGTGCCGGGTCTGATAGGCGGTCAGGTTCTTTCAATGCTTATAGCTTTGATGGTAAGTAGCTTGCTCGGTAGATTTGAAAATGAATACATAACCGCGGCGATGTATCTGATTTGTTTGGGCTTTGGTCTGTTTTTCTCATATCATGAAGGATGGATTGCGGGTGCGTCGGATAAGATTTACATAAACAGTAACCAGATTGAGTATTCGCCGAGTCATGGATTTATTGCAGGTACAATTGCGTCTGTTTTAAATCTTATAATTGCCATTTTAGCTTTCCTTTCTGCAATAACTCCGCTGGGCAAGATAACGGTTATGGGGCAGTCTGTTTTTGAAATTATATACCGAATATGGTTTTGGGCGTTTTCTGTTATGTTTAACTTAATCCAAGCGGCTCCGATATTGCATTTTGTTCCGGTTATAGCAATGCCGATAGCATGCGGATTTGGATATATCGCGGGTGTCAAGGGATTTCGGTTAAGCGAATATATCTTTTATAAAAAGGACAACAAGTAGGTCTCTTTTTGGCACATAGAGCGGGGCTCATATCCATATACTTCAACATATGTTATTTGGAGTGATGAGCTTTGAAATATAATTTAATTGCATATCTCACCGTTGCCGTAGGTGTAATTATTATGCTTTTTCAGACGGTTGCGGAAAGACATATGGAAATGCCTGCGTTTTTTGAGAATAATAAAAATATGACAACAGTCATCATTGACCCCGGACACGGCGGTGAGGACGGCGGTGCAACCGGCGTAACCGGAACGTTGGAAAAAGGTATCAACCTGAGTATATCTCGTAAGCTGCAAGCTATATTGGAGTTTTGCGGCGAAAACACGGTTATGACGCGTGAAGCGGACGAGTCAATCCATGATGAAGGAGACTCTATACGTGGGCGAAAAGTTTCTGATATAAAAAACAGGGTAAAACTTGTCAGCAAAGCGGAAAACCCAGTTCTTTTGAGTGTGCACTTAAATTTCTTTCCGCAGGAAAGCTGTAGAGGTGCGCAGGTTTTTTATTCTATGAATAATGACAAGAGCAAGACTCTTGCGGAGTCTGTTCAGAATACGCTAAAAGCCGGAATGAACGACGGTAATAACCGCTCAGCGAAAAAAGCCGAAAAAAGCATTTACCTTTTAAATCATGTCGAGTGTCCCGCGGTTTTGACTGAGTGCGGTTTTTTATCAAATTACAGTGAAGAAGCACTACTTGTCACCGAGGAGTATCAGACGAAGCTTGCAATGTGTATTGCTGCGGGGTATCTGCAATTTATAAGCCGAGAATAGGGTGGGAATAAATGAAGTCAAAAACTGTATTTGTGTGTACTGATTGCGGAAATGAGTCTGCAAAATGGTCAGGTAAATGCATGGCATGCGGCAGTTGGAACACCATGGTCGAGCAACCAAAAGAAGTTAGAAAAGAAGTAAGTAGAACGACCACCTGGAGAAAAAGTGAGGTTCTGCCGGTTACTCAAATTGGGTGCGAGGATGAGATTCGGTTTGATACAGGAATGGGTGAATTAAACCGTGTCCTCGGCGGTGGTGCGGTAAAAGGGTCACTTGTTTTGGTTGGCGGTGAACCCGGAATAGGTAAATCAACTCTTTTACTTCAAATATGCGCGTTTTTATGTAAAAACTATAAGGTCTTGTATATATCCGGCGAAGAATCTCAGCGCCAGCTTAAGATGCGTGCCGAGCGCTTGGGGGTTAACACGTCAGAGCTTTATATATACGCAGAGACCGACATTGAGGATGTTCTGGAAGCAACCAGGCAAACCAAGCCCGATGTTCTTATTGTCGACTCAATTCAAACGGTTTACAGTGACGGTATGTCATCCGCCCCCGGCAGTGTAGCTCAGGTGAAAGAATGTACGATGAGCCTTATGAATTTAGCTAAGGGTGAGAATATAACCGTCTTTGTTGTCGGTCATGTAAATAAGGACGGAATGATAGCCGGTCCAAAAGTTCTTGAACACATGGTCGATTGTGTTATGTACTTTGAGGGCGATCGAAACATGACATATCGAATCCTTCGAGCGGCAAAAAATCGTTATGGTTCGACAAATGAAATAGGCGTTTTTGAAATGCGCGATAACGGCTTGGCGGAGATTGGAAATCCGTCTGCTATGTTACTTGAAGGCCGTCCTGAGAATGTACCGGGCACATGCGTTGCATGCATTATGGAGGGCTCGCGTCCGGTTCTTGCAGAGGTGCAGGCATTGATTACCGCATCAAGCTTCGGTACACCGCGAAGGATGAGCGCAGGTGTTGATTATAACCGCGCTATGCTTTTATTGGCGGTTCTTGAAAAACGTGCGGGATTTAGAATAGGCAACTGCGATGCGTACATCAATGTCGTAGGAGGTCTTAAGCTGGACGAGCCTGCGGCAGACTTGGCAACGGTTTTGGCTATTGCATCAAGCTGCAAGGATACGCATATTGACTCAGGCGTTGCAGCTTTTGGTGAAATAGGACTTACAGGTGAGCTCAGAAGTGTAAACGCTGCTCAGCAGCGTGTGGCAGAAGTCGCAAGGCTGGGATTTGACATATGTATTATGCCCAAGCAAAACGAGAAAGATATAAAAATTCCAGATGGTATGGAAATAAAATTTGTTAGAAACATCCGCGAAGCGATTGATGCGGTGCTCTGAATACGAGGTGAAATGCAATGGATAATATGAATGAAAATATCTATTCTCAGTATCCAATAAAGAAAAAACGCAACGGAATGGCGATTGCATCGATGATATTGGGCATCGTCTCTCTGGTAACGTGCTGCCTTATATACGTTTCCGTACCGTGCGCAATTCTCTCAATTGTGCTCGGAGCTGTTGCTCTGCGCAAAAGCAAAAACGCAATGGCGGTTGCGGGAATTATTTTAGGTGCGATTTCCATCGCTATAGCTATTATGGTATTTATTCTTATGGTTGTCGGAATTATTGCATATCTTGAAACCAACGGAATAGAATACGCCCTTTATCATTGGGGGTTAATTCCTTGAGTAAAAGGGGAATGTTGCTGCTTGACGCGGCGATTATTGCGTGCGTTGCATGTGTTTATGTGTTGTGGGATAAATTTGCAATTTATCTTCCTGCTTGCCCTATAAAGGAGTATATAGGAATATACTGCGCGGGCTGCGGTGGGACAAGATTTGTATATCATCTGATGAATTTGGATTTTTCTCTCGCATTTGGTAATAACCCCTATCTTTTTTTGCTGTCTGCCTATCTGCTCAGTTCATTTCTTTTATTCAATATATCAGTGCTAAGCGAAAAAAATATGCACTATATGCTGTTAAATAATAAATGGTTATGGCTTTGGGCGATTTCCGCGGTTTTGTTTTTTATATTAAGGAATATACCTGTGCTGCCGTTTTCATATTTGGCACCGTTATAAGTTAATAAATAAAGAAAAGGTGCTGTTTGAAATAATCAAACAGCACCTAATTTACATAAGTATGCGTTTTTAAACCGCGCGAGTAACCTTACCGGAGCGGAGGCATCTCGTACAAACGTAAACATGGCGGGGAGAACCATCAACCACAGCCTTAACACGTCTGATATTGGGTTTCCAAGCTTTATTTGAACGTCTGTGTGAATGGGAAACCTTAATGCCAAAAGTAACGCCCTTATCGCAAATCTCACATTTAGCCATTTGCTGCACCTCCTTTAGAACCAACCGGCTATCTGGATACCGCGTAAAATATTAAATACACGGATTTATACATAAAATTACCGTCTGAATTTTTACGGCTTTAAATATAATATCAGAAATTTCAAAAAAATGCAAGGGGAAATAATAAAAAAATTGCTGATATTTTTGTTTTTTTATTTTATGAGCAATTCTACATTGCAAATAAGGGCTTGTCAGTATATAATATATTAAAGAAAAGCGCTTATAACGGAGGATACGGTTATGGAAGAAAACTACGGCCATTATACAATTAAGCTTCAAGAGATAATAAATGAATTAAATCTTGATGTCATTTACGGACCGGACGGTTACGAGGATATTGAGATAGAGTGTAACGACGTAAACCGTCCCGGCTTGCAGCTATCCGGATTTTTTGATTATTTTGACAATAAGCGTATAGAAATTGTTGGAAAAGTAGAAATGGAGTATCTGAATACTCTTCCGGATGCAGAGCGCCTGAAAAGTTTTGAGGGGCTTTTGTCTATTGACGTTCCTGCGATTATCTTTACGCGCGGAATGCGCCCGCAAGATGAACTGATTGAAGCAGCTAAAAGGCATAATACTCCGCTTTTAAAGAGCGAGGAGCAAACGTCGGCATTTATGGCGGCTCTTATAGCATATCTTAATGTATGCCTTGCACCGCGCATTACGCGCCACGGTGTACTTGTTGAGGTATATGGCGAAGGTATCCTTCTTTTGGGAGAGAGCGGCGTTGGAAAAAGCGAAACCGCAATTGAGCTTGTAAAGCGCGGCCATCGCCTTATAGCCGATGATGCGGTTGAACTGAAAAAAGTTTCCGCAAAAGCTATTGTAGGAAGTGCACCGGAGATTATACGCCACTTTATCGAGCTTCGCGGAATTGGCGTGGTTGACGTGCGCCGCATATTTGGTATGGGTGCGGTTAAGCCAACAGAGAAGGTGGATTTGATAATAAATCTTGAGCAGTGGCGCGCGGATAAGCATTATGACAGACTGGGTATGGATAATGATTATTCGCAGATTTTAGACGTAAGCATACCATGCCTTACGGTTCCGGTAAAACCCGGACGAAATCTTGCGGTTATCATCGAAGTAGCGGCTATGAATAACCGTCATAAGAAGATGGGATATAACGCTGCGCAAGAGCTTACTCAGCGTATAAATGAACATTTTGAACAGATGTAGAAAGGTTAGATTGAAACAATGCGTGTAGGAATTGATTTGGGCGGAATGAGCGTCAAAGCCGGTTTGGTTGATGAAAATTACAATATCGTAAAGAAGGACAGTGTGGTTACGGATATTAATTCCGGTGAGCAGATAATCAATGATATTATAATGCTTTGCGAGAGAATGAAAGAGGCGACACCGGACGGTAAGCTTGACTCAATAGGTATAGGTGTTCCCGGCCATGTTGACTCTAAAAGCAAAATGGTGCTATATTGCAACAATATACCGATTTCCAATGTTGATGTGCGTACAAAAGTTGAAAAAGCATGTGGGGTAAAGACGTTTATTGATAATGATGCGAATGTAGCCGCACTCGGAGAGGTTATTGCAGGTGCGGCAAAGGGATATGACAGTGCGGTAATGATAACACTCGGAACCGGTGTCGGTTCAGGTATAATAATAAACCGCAAAATATTTGTCGGCTGCAACGGCGCAGCGGGTGAGCTGGGGCATATGGTAATAAAAGAAGACGGACTTCCGTGTAACTGCGGAAGACACGGTTGTTTCGAGTTATATGCATCAGCAACCGCGCTTATTCGCCAGACCAGAGAGGCAATGGTAAATGCACCTGATAGCATCATGTGGAAATACTGCGAGGGGGACGTATTCAAAGTTAACGGCAAAACCGCATTTGATGCACTCAGGGCAGGGGATGAAACGGGTATCCGCGTTGTCAATCAGTTTGTCAGATACTTAGCAGTAGGCGTAGTTGATATGATAGATATTCTGCAGCCCGATGCAATCATAATTGGTGGCGGCATATCAAAGGAGAAGGATTATCTCATAAAGCCTCTTGAGAAGATAGTTGAGGAAGAGCGCTACTCAAAGGGTGAGACTCAGACCAAAATTATCATTGCCGAGCTCGGAAATGACGCGGGCATAATTGGCGCGGCATATTTAGATTAACTTTATTAGGTGAAAAAATGCTTGAAAAATACAGCGTATCAGATTTTTTGCAACTGAGAAAAAAACGCATAGATTTGGAGTTTAAGAATTTAAATTCTATGCAAAGGCAAGCTGCAATGCACACGGAAGGACCTCTTTTACTTCTTGCAGGTGCAGGTAGCGGAAAAACCACCGTGCTTATAAACCGAATAGCCAATATCATCCGCTTTGGTTGTGCGTATATGACCGAGGATTTGCCACCGTTTTTAAGCGATGCGGATTGTGAGTTTTTGGAAGAATACATAAATAATCCTACCAAAGAAAAATCACGTATGGCGGATCAGATATGCGCGGTGCGACCTGCTGCACCGTGGTCTATCATTGCAATTACTTTTACAAACAAAGCCGCAAAAGAGCTTAAAGAACGCTTGGAGCGCGCAATAGGTGAGCAGGCAAACGATGTCTGGGCGGCAACGTTCCATTCCGCATGCGTGCGTATTTTAAGACGTGATATTGATAAGCTGGGGTTCGATAAATCGTTTACTATTTATGATACGTCTGACAGTGAACGTGTCATGAAGGATACAATAAAAGAATTAAATGTCGAAGAAAAGTCGTTCCCCGCAAAAGCTGTTTTGAATATCATCGGAAAAGCTAAGGACAATATGCAAACACCTACAATGTTTGCCGAAGCCGTAAAAGGAGACTGGAGGCTTACAAAGATTGCAGAGCTTTATGCAAGCTATCAAAAACGGCTAAGGCAGGCAAACGCCTTGGATTTTGACGATATAATCATGCATACGGTTACACTTTTGCGCGACTTTAAAGAAGTGCGCGAGTATTATCAGAATAAGTTTAAGTATGTTCTTATCGATGAATACCAGGATACAAACCACGCGCAGTATCTGCTCGCATCCCTACTCGCGGGAAAACATAAAAATATATGTGTTGTAGGTGATGATGACCAAAGTATTTACCGCTTCAGAGGCGCAACCATTGAAAATATTCTCGAGTTTGAAGACCAGTATGAAAACGCCAGAACCATTCGCCTTGAGCAAAATTACCGCTCGACTAAAAATATTTTAGGCGTAGCAAACAGCGTTATTGCAAATAACAAAGGGCGCAAGAGCAAAAAACTGTGGACTGATAACAGTGACGGAGGTCTTACAAAGCTCTATTGTGCTTCAAACGAAACCGATGAAGCGAATTATATAGCAAAAACCATGCTTGATGGATATGCGAGCGGCAAAAAATGGCGCGACTTTGCGGTTCTGTATCGTATTAATGCGCAGTCTAACCAGATAGAAAATGCGCTTAAGAAAAACGGTATACCGTATCGCATAATCGGCGGATTGCGCTTCTTTGACCGCGCGGAAGTAAAAGATATGCTTGCATATCTTTGGGTTATTCACAACCCGGCGGATGCGGTAAGACTAAAGCGAATAATAAATGTTCCGGCGAGAAAAATCGGTGCTACAACCGTCGAAAAAGCGGAAATAATTGCACGGCAAGAAAATATAAGCCTCTTTGAGGTTCTTGAAAAAGCATCAATTTATCCCGAACTTGCGCGCAGTGCACAGCTGCTTATGGGATTTGCGCAAATGATACGCAAGCTTAAGAAACTCACAGAAACCGTACCTGTTTCTCAGATGTATGACTCATTAGTGTGTGAGTGCGGGTATGCGGATATGCTTATTTCAAAGAATGATGAGGAGTCTAAGGGCAGGCTTGAAAATATCCAAGAACTTAAATCAAATATCATTGAATTTGAAAAGCAAAATGAGGATAATGCAACTCTCGGCGCATTTTTAGACGAAATTGCTCTCTTCACCGATATAGAAAATTACGACCAGGAAACCGATGCGATAGTTATGATGACTATCCACAGTGCAAAAGGTCTGGAGTTTCCAACTGTATTCCTGTGTGGTGCAGAGGAAGGGGTATTTCCCGGGATGCGCTCCATTGGAATTGATGAAGAGATTGAGGAAGAACGCAGACTTTTCTATGTTGCAGCTACGCGCGCGAGAAAAGATTTGCATATCTCGCACGCTGCATCCAGAATGCTCTTTGGCCAGACATCGTATAACAGACCGTCAAGGTTCGTGGAAGAGATTCCGAAAGAATATCTTGATGTTATATACCCCGCGTCCGTCAATGTTGTAAGCGGAAGTCAGACGAGAAACAGTGGTGAGTATTATAAACCCAAGGCAAGACCGTCGAACAACTTTGCATCCTCAGTTGCAACTGCTAAAACGAATGTAAAGGTTGAAAGCTTTAAGCCTGGAGATAAGCTTACACACAAGAGCTTCGGCAAGGGAATGGTTATTACAGCAAAACCGATAGGCGGGGATGTTCTTTTGGAAATAGCCTTTGATTCGGTGGGAACAAAACGCCTTATGCTTAAGACAGCAGCCCAATATATTTCCAAAGAATAATAAAAAAGCTCTTGCAAATATCAATATGTTGTTGTATAATAGCTATTGTTCTGGTGTTTCAGGGCAATAGCTTAATATGCCGGTGTGTCGGAACTGGCAGACGAGACAGACTCAAAATCTGTTGTCAGCAATGGCGTGTGGGTTCGAGTCCCACCACCGGCACCATGAAAAAAGCACTTGCAACAGCAAGTGCTTTTTTCATAACGAAGCAGAGGAAAAGATACATGAAAAAGTACAAGGCAATTTTATTTGACGCGGATGAAACGCTGCTCGATTTTAAGGAATCGGAGCGACATGCGTTCTATCAAACGGCAGCACACTGGAACGTACATTGCGATGAGAGTTTGCTGGAGAAATATTCATCC
>JAZRUF010000030.1:0-6900 GCA_045652405.1 Eubacteriales bacterium
TCTGATACGCTGAGGGATGCGGAGCGGAAACTCAGGGAGGAAGCAGCAGAGCGGCTTTTGAGTACAGCACGTGAGCTTGCACTTCTCGGTGAGGACAAGGATAGGCTTATTGATATAGTCAACAAAGCATATGCCCAAAGGGAGGAAAAACTATGATAAAGGTTTTAAATGTCACAAAGTATTTTCACGACTTCAAAGTGCTTGATGATATATCAATGCACGTGCGGCGCGGAACTATTTACGGTCTTGTAGGACCCAATGGTGCGGGAAAGACGACCATTATAAATCACATAAACGGGGTTCTGACTCCGAAAAACGGTGAGATATTTGTAAATGATGAGCGCGTTTTTGAAAATGAGAATGTAAAGCGAAGTGTGCTCAATATATCGGATGACTGGTTTTACTACAGCACGTTTACCGTAAAGGAAATGGCAAAGTTCTATCGTGACGTTTATCCAAATTTTAATGTAGAACGCTACGAAGCCATAAAACAGATATTTGATATTGACGAAAAAAGGCAGATAAGAAAACTATCCAAAGGAATGAAAAAGCAGGTTGCGTTTTGGTTGAGTCTTTCGGCTATGCCGGATGTGCTGATACTCGACGAGCCGTTAGACGGACTTGACCCGGTCATGCGTAAACAGGTGCTGAGTCTGGTGATTGCGGATGTAGCTGACCGCGAGATGACCGTGCTTGTATCCTCACACAATCTGCGTGAGCTTGAGGACATATGCGATTGGGTTGGTATAATCCACAAGGGCAGAATGATACTCGAAAAACCGCTGGATGATTTAAAGGGCAGTGTGCATAAATACCAGATTGTGCTCGAGTCAGGTGCAGAAGATGCATTTGCGGGTATGGAAAACGTGCTTCACACCTCGCGCACCGGTTCAGTATGGAGCGTTATAGCGCGCGGAGATGCTGAGGTGACGGACAGGCAAATGTCGTCTCTTGCGCCTATACTTTGCGAAAGAGTCAGCTTGACGCTTGAGGAAGTATTTATCTATGAGTTGGGAGGTTTGGGTTATGACTTCAAGAACATCCTTATTTAACCGCGGCATTTATAAAGCCACCGTGCGCAGATACATTTGGGGTGCGGTGTTTTATGCGATAATTCTTTTTATGCTGACCGTGATACCGATTCTATTTAGCATAAATCCGGATACATACCGCAGGACAATGGCGGAGCATGGTGCATTTATTTTAGATGATATATATCTGTTCGGACCGCTCATGATTTCCTTTGCGGTTCCCACTGTAGTAGCATTGTTGGTGTACAGATTTGTGCATTCGAAAAAGAACTCAATCTTTGTGCACAGCCTGCCGGTGTCACGGCGTGGAAATTACATTTCAACCATTCTCGCTGCATTGACTCTTATGATTGCACCTATAATATTAAACGGTACGGTTTTGGTGCTTATGTCGATTTCAGCATACGAGGCATTCTTTGATGTGACATCTTGCCTTATCTGGACCGGGCTTAACGTGCTCTCGATAATTCTTATGTTCTCCACTGCAAGCCTTGCCGCGTTTCTCAGCGGCAACAGCTTTGCAATGATAGGAATAAACGCACTCATGCACGGTGTAGCACTGATTTTTATGGGAAGCATATCCGCGCTTGCAAGAGTATTCCTTTACGGATATTATGAAACAAATGCACTTATCACCGCGGCAAGCGAGTGGAATTTTATAGCATACATTACAGGCCTTGCGAATTGGGTTGCATATACGTCGGATATAGTTTTCCCATTTGATTGGGTAAAGCTAATAATTATGCTGGCTGCAGCGGGGGCTTCATACTTTGCTGCTTATCTTCTCTATAAAAAGAGGCGGCTTGAAACCGCAGAGGATGTAGCCGCTTATAAATGCTTAAACCCAATATATAAGTACTTAATTACTACGCTCGGCGCATTGGGTGCGTTTTCACTGTTCGGGTATACGCTCGAGGATAACTCTTACCTCGCTGTGATAATAACCCTTGTCGTAAGCGCGGTACTGTACTTCGCATCCGAAATGCTTTTAAAGAAAAGCCTGCGTATTTGGAAGTCATATAAGGGGTATTTAGTATTTCTTGCGGCATTTACCGCCTTTGTCTCAATCTTTGCGTTTACAGGTTTTTTCGGGTTTGAGACGCGTGTGCCGGAGCCTGAGAATGTTGAGAGTGTATTCGTCTGCGATTCACGGGCATTTTTAAACGACACTGCGTATGTGGAAAACAGTGAGATAATAAAATATGCGCTCGGCGTTCACGAAGAGCTTGTTCAGGACGAAAATATTTACACAATAAAAACCTACGACGAAAACCGCAGGGAAGCCTTATATTTTAGTTACAAGCTTTCAAACGGAAGCACGGTTTGGCGCCACTATTACGTGAGTGAGGAAATGATGTGCCGTGTGCTTGACGAGCTTTATAAATCCCATGAGTACAAGCGCAAAACCATGGAAATCTTCTCCGAGGATATAGGAAAGATTTACAATGTACAGATTTATCGCAGCGGTGAAGTGTATATTGATGAAGCGGGAATCGAAGAGTTTGTCACATGCCTGAAAGAAGATTTGCTCGAGCTTGAATACACCGAGATTCGCAACCACTCAAGCTGGTATGCGAATGTAGGGCTTGAATACGCCAGAGAAGAGGAGAGCGTGGAAGACAGGCACAGAATCTATTCTATCAATCAGAATATAAATGCAAACTTCACGCGCTCGGTAAAGTGGCTCATCGAGCACGGATATTCAGATGACATATTTGATGAGAGAAAGAGTGACTTAACCTGTCTTACCGCCGAGGAGTGGGAAAGCTTTACCGAAGATAAGGAGAAGATAGCACTTGAAGCGGCAAGCGGTAAAATGGTTGATACGGCTATGGTCTCATCGTATGTAAGACCTAAGATTTCAGACTTTGCAAATGCACCGCGCATTTCCGATGTTGATAAGAAGTCTAAAATCCGCGATTACGTGCTGACCACTCCGGTACGGTATGTGCCTGGAAAGGAATATTCATACTACGTCTTGAAAATAGATGATGAGGGTTGGTTAAGCACAATAGCGGCCTTCTATGATGCGGATATACTTCATCTGTTTAGCTAATAATAAAGAACTGCAACGTATGCGTTGCAGTTCTTTATTTGTATATGCTATTTTTTAGTGCGACTGAGCAGTGCGGCAATCTTTTCGCCCTTGGGAAGGAGAAGTGCATCCTCAGCGGTTATTCCGCCGGTCTTTATAAGAAGAACAAAGTATACACCCGCTGCGAGGATTATTGATATTCCCAGTGCAGGGATAAGCCCGATTATTGGGGCTGTAAAGTGATATGCCGCCCAACAAACAACACCCATAACCGCAGTTGAAAGAAGCGGTTTAAAATATGTCTGCGTAAAACTAGGGCGGAAGGAAATAAATTTGGATAAGTAAAGCATATTAAGAGCGGTGATGACCACGTAGCATAAAACTGAGCCGATTGCAGCACCCTTAAGCTCAATCCCAGGAATTGCTATAAGTACATAGTTTGCAATAAGTTTTACTACGGCACCTGCAAGCATCGTGATAACCGGGATATTAGCTTTGCCTAGCGACTGCAGGACTGTAGAGATAAGCGATGAAATGCACAGGAACATCGAGCCTATTGCGAGGATTGAAAGTGCGCCTGCCGCGATTTCCGCGCTCTCGCCTGCGCCAAACAGTAAACTGAGAATCGGGTGGGAGAGTACTGAGATTCCGATTGCCGCGGGTGCGGAAATAATTATTACCAGGCGCAGTGCTGAGGTGAGAACCTTATGAAGCTCGTCTGTATCGTTGCACGCATATGCGGCTGCGACAACTGGGGTAATGCTTGCGTTTATTGAAATAAGTACGTTCGGAACCAGATTAAAGAGTGAAACCGCGTAACTTGAATATATTCCGAAAAGCTCGGTCACACGCTCCATCGAGTAAACTCCGATGGCGGAAAGACGCGAGGAAATCATAATCGTGTCAATAAAGTTTGTAAGGTTAATTACTAAAGCGCCTACCGTTACCGGAATCGCGATGGACATAAGATTTTTAAAAATAGTCCCGTTACTTTCCGCTTTAACGTCATCTGCGTTTTTTTCTTGCACGGTGTTTTTCTTCTTGCGGTATAAGTAAATGGAGAAGAGAAGCACAGCGGCGAGAAGTGTGCCGGTTGTAATTCCGCATATAGCACCTGCGGCAACAAGTTTCTTTTCAAGCCCCATGTTTATGAATGCTATTGCAAAGGCAAGTCCGATAAACAGACGGCACAGTGCCTCGGTAAGCTGTGAAAGCGCGGTCGGAAGCATATCGCCGTGGCCTTGGAAATAACCGCGAAACGCCGCAGTTACGGCGATAAAAAGAACTGCCGGTGCCAATGTCCAGATGCTTACAATCGTATCCGGGTTATTAAATAAAACTAAGTATACATTCGGAAATGACCTCTCAAGAACCGAAGGTCCTACAAGCATTATAAGCGTTCCGAAGGCTCCCAAAGATGCACATGTAAGAAGTGCCATTTTAAATATTCGCCGCGCAAGTGAATAACGGTTTAGCGCGCGGCTTTCGGAAATCATTTTTGATATTGCTATTGGCAGGCCTGCGGTTGCAATTGTAAGTAAAATCGTATAGTAGTTATAAGCCGTGTTATAAAGGCCCATCGCATAGTCGCCTACTATGCGCGTGAGCGGGATTTTAAAAATAGCACCGATGACTTTTATAAGGATATTTGATACCGCCAAAATCATGGCACCTTTAAGGAAAATAGATGTTTTCTTTTCTGACATTACCTAAAACCTCATTTCCAGTCTATGTTTGCGCGTGTTCCGTCAATGGATTTTCGAAGAAGGAGCTGCAAGGAATTTGCGCCTTGTTCGGCTCCAAATTGCTCAAACCCATATTTATCATAAAATTTAAGCGCACGTTTATTGCACGCAGCAGCGCGCACGGTTACATAACGCCTGCCCAAAGTGCGGTAAATACTTATCGCATGCCCTAAAAGCTGAGCACCAAACTCAGCACCGCGGCAGTCTTCATTTAAATATAATAGCATTATATGCCCACTGTGCGGTAGAAGCTGGGTTTTGGTATCAAGCGCCACCATTCCGACAGCGTCGTTTTCACCGCGATAGGCAAAAACCACCGCCTGCGGATGCGATTTTTTTGCTTTTTGAAGGCGAGAGCGCGTATATGCCGAGTCATACGTATCATCATCAAAGACCGAAGCCCATGCATCGCGGTAAAAGTTGTCCGCCTTATCCAAATCCTGCGGGAACTCGGCGGGAACAAAACGGAGATTATTAAATTTCGGGTCCTCATCATCTTTCCACCAGCGTTGCCGCCCTAACGTGGAAAGCTCGTTTAAATGCGTATTGTCACCCGAATATTCTATTTGATAACTAAAGTAATCATCAACGGTTATTTTTAAAACGGATGTATTGTCACACCAGGATACGTTGCAAACCTCATCCATTGAGCCGTATGTGAGCATGCAAATAAGGGCGCGTATTACGGTTCCATGCGTTACGATGGCTACGGTCTGACCAAGGTGAGATGCTACAATATCGTCAAGCACGGCTTTTGCACGGGTATATATATCTGTATACGATTCGCCACCGGGTATATGAAACTCATGAGGCTTCTTTTCCCAAACTGCATATTCCTCTGCGTGGTTTACAATAACTTCGCCCCAAGGTAAATCCTCCCATGCGCCGAAAGCTATTTCACGCAGACCACGCCGAATGTTAATTTCAAGATTGTGCGGCTCACTTATCGCGCGTGCGGTTTCCAAAGTGCGAAACAGATCACTTGAATAAACCGCATCAATCTTGGCGGTCGAAAAACGTTGTGCCAAGTATTTAATTTGTTTATATCCGCGAGGTGTTACAAAACCGTCGTACTGGCCGTGAATTCTGCGGTAGACATTTCCGTCTGCCTCTGCGTGACGAATTATATAAAGAGTCGTCAACTGACAATCATCCTTTTATTTATTAGTTGGGAATAACCGCTCCGGTAAGCTGACTTACACGGCTTATGCCGTTGTGCGCAAGATAGTCTGAAAGCTCATCGCGTACACGCACCGGTGCCATGGGATCGTTAAAGCACGCGGTTCCAACCGCTACGGCACTCGCTCCGGCGAGCATTAATTCGGCTGCGTCAACGCCACGCGAAACACCGCCCATGCCGAGGATGGGAAGGTCTACCGCCTGTGATACCTGCCATATCATTCTAACTGCAATCGGTAAAACCGCGGGACCTGACATTCCGCCCATGTTATTTTTTAGTATCGGGCGGCGGGTGCGCACGTCAATGCGCATTCCAAGCAGTGTGTTTATAAGAGAAAGTGCATCGGCCCCTGCCGCTTCGGCTGAGCGTGCGATTTCTGCAATATCCGTTACGTTAGGGGAGAGCTTTACTATAAGAGGCTTTTTGCATACCTTTCGAACCTGAGAGACCAGGTTCGAAACCGACTCGCAGGATGTGCCGAAAGCCATGCCGCCGGCTTTGACGTTCGGGCAGGAGATATTAAGCTCAAGCATATCCACGTCCGCGTCACTCGCGCGCTCGGTAATTTCCAAATAGTCCTCTAAAGTATTGCCTGAAATGTTTGCAATTATTTTTGTATCAAACTTGCGCAGAAAGGGAAGCTCGTCTGCGATAAAAGCATCAATTCCCGGATTCTGAAGTCCCACGGAATTTAGTATTCCTGACGGGGTTTCAGCTATACGCGGTGGTGGATTTCCAAGGCGCGGCTTTAATGTGAGACCTTTTACACATATCGCACCAAGATTTGAAAGGTCATAAAAATTATTGTATTCGCGGCCGAAACCGAAGGTTCCCGAAGCGGTGACTATCGGATTTTTTAAAGTTACGCCCGCGAGATTTACGGATAAATCGGGAGTTAACATATCAGAT
>JAZRUF010000031.1:0-7687 GCA_045652405.1 Eubacteriales bacterium
ACCGATTTTCAGTAAAGACGACCTATGCATTATAATAAGCCAATCGGGCGAGACCGCGGATACTTTGGCAGCCCTGCGCGAAGCTAAAAGACACGGCGTTCCGGTCTTGGCGATAGTAAATGTTGTAGGAAGCACAATTGCACGTGAAGCTGATTACGTACTTTATACCTGGGCAGGTCCTGAAATTGCGGTTGCAACAACTAAAGCATATTCAACTCAGCTCAGCATTATTTATTTGTTAGCAATAAAGCTCGGGCTTTCGCAAAAAAAGATTTCGGCGCAACGTGCCAAGGAGCTTTCCGATGCAATATCAAAGCTTGATATATATGCAGATGATATGCTGAAGAATAAGCCGCTTCTTCAATACTATGCGTCTATCTTCCATAATTTGAAGGACATCTTTTTTATCGGACGCGGTGTGGATTATGCGGTAGCAATGGAAGGTTCTTTGAAGCTAAAAGAAATCTCGTACATACGCAGTGAAGCATATGCAGCCGGTGAGCTAAAGCATGGCACAATAGCACTTGTAGAGAAGAACTCTCTAATAATAGCTCTTGCAACGCAAAGCTCACTTATCGAAAAGATGATTTCAAATATAAAAGAGGTAAAAGCGCGCGGCGGAAAAGTTTTTGCAATTGTGTTTAAACAGCATGCAAAAATGTTTGAAGAAATTGCAGACTATGTTCTGGAAATTCCGGAATGTGAGGAAATCTTTTCTCCTACCCAATCAGTTATTGCTTTGCAACTGCTTGCGTATTATATAGCTGTTGAACGCGGATGCGATGTTGACAAACCTCGAAACCTGGCAAAATCCGTTACAGTAGAATAGGGCAGTAGTCCCCATGCAGAGCATTAAGCCTGCATGGGGATTTTTTCTTAATTAAATATATCCGCTGACTTCTCCGCATAGAATTTAGTACCATGAAAAAAGAGGCGGTGACGCAAAGTGAAAACAATTAGTCTGTGCATGATAGTAAAGGATGAGGAGGATGTTTTGCCGCGCGCTCTCGGCTGCGTGCGGGAGCTTGCGGATGAAATAATTATTGTGGACACAGGTTCTGGTGATAAAACGACGGAAAAGGCGCGGGAGTTTACGGATTTAATCTTTAATTTTAGCTGGCAGGATGATTTTTCAAAGGCACGTAATTTCGCCTTCTCTAAAGCGACTATGGATTACCAAATGTGGATTGATGCAGATGATGTTATTTTGCCGGAGGACGTTAAAAAGCTAATTGAGTGGAAAAGCTCCGAAAGCTCACCTGATATTGTGATGCTTCCGTATCACACGGAATTTGACGCTTCGGGCGCACCCACCTTCTCCTACTACAGAGAACGACTTTTAAAGCGCAGTGCGGGTTTTACCTGGTCAGGTGCGGTACACGAAGCTATCACACCGCGCGGCGAAATCGAGTATTTGGATGCGGCAATACTGCATCGAAAGGAAAAGAGGTCAGACCCCGGACGAAACCTGCGCATATTTGAAAAGCTTTTAAGCGAGGGGGGCAAGCTATCCCCGCGGGAGACTTTCTACTATGCGCGTGAGCTCTATTACAGCGGTTGCCTTTCTCAGGCGGCAGAGCATTTTTCGAATGTTATCAACGACGCTTCGGCCTGGGTTGAAAACCGCATAGAGGCTTGCCGCATACTTTACCGGGTTTACCTTTCACTAAACCAAACCAAAAAGGCGATTGATGCCCTTCTCAAAAGCTTTTCTGTTGCGCCACCGCGCGCGGAGACTTGCTGCGATATAGGTGAATATTTTTTCAATATCCGTGACTACAACACCGCTATTTTCTGGTACCGCCTTGCTACTACCCTGCCGAGGAGTGACAGCTCCGGGGCTTTTGTTCTGCCCGACTGCTATGACTTTATACCCTATCTTCAGCTTTGCGTTTGCTATGACCGTTTAGGGGATATTCCCAACGCACGCCTATACCATCAAAAGGCCGCTGCCTGCAAACCGACCGACCCTGCAATTGTATATAACGAGGCATATTTTTCATCATTCTGATACGGTGACACCGAGCACGGCATCGGCATAAAATACATTAGTCACACTGAGAAAGGAATGTGTATTTTATGCCGCCCGACCGTTTCGCGCTCATTCCCTTTTGCGCAAACACCAAAGAGAGCCCAACTGCAGAGTTTCCTGATACTCCGCACGGACTTCCGGATTTGGTTTTAATACACCCCGAGTACATAGACATCCGCTCCCCGGGGACATTCTTTGTATGTTACAAAGCCAACTGCAAAAGCTCGGATGCATGTCCGGCACTTTTTCTCAACAGGCGCGAAATACCCGCCACTCGAAATTTTGGAAAATCCACATGCGGCAGTGCGGTCATCTTCCTCTCCGACACGGTAAAAAGCGCAGCATTAAGCCTTTGTATCCTAAATGACATCCCTGAGCCGGTCAAGGGATTTGTACTCATAAGCGTGATATAGTTCTATACAAACCGTGCTTTTTTGAGTATAATATAAATTACATTAAATAAGCAGTTTATGAGCTTACAGGAATATTGCAAGTAGGGATGGTTTAATATGAGTAACTTTACAGTAACCGGAATGAGTTGTGCGGCATGCAGTGCGCGTGTGGAAAAGGCAGTGTGTGCACTAAACGGTGTGGACTCCTGCTCGGTAAATCTTCTTACGAATTCCATGAGTGTTGACGGAACGTTTTCGCCAGAAGAAGTTATCGCAGCAGTGGAGAGTGCAGGCTATGGAGCAACTGAAAAAGGAATTGACCGCAAAGCAAAATCAAGTGATGACGCTTTTGAGGACAAAGAAACCCCGCATTTAAAACGGCGTTTTTTCCCCTCGCTGGGTTTTCTTATTTTGCTCATGTACTTTTCCATGGGGCATATGTTAGGGCTTCCCCTGCCTGCTTTTTTTGATGGAAATTACATTGCAATCGGCATTGCGCAGATGCTTTCTGCAATAGCTGTAATGGTTATAAACAAAAAGTTTTTTATAAATGGCTTTAAAGGACTTATAAAACGCGCACCGAATATGGATACGCTCGTCGCTTTAGGCTCGGGAGCATCATTTATTTACAGCGTTTACGCGCTTTTTGCGATGACAGATTTTGCTCTAAAGGGTGATATGCAGGCGGTTATGTCCTACATGCACGAATTTTACTTTGAGTCTGCCGCGATGATTCTTGTTTTAATAACTGTTGGCAAAATGCTCGAAGCACGCTCGAAGGGAAAGACCACAAGTGCGCTCAAGGGGCTTATAAAGCTCGCGCCGAAGGTTGCTTTGATTTCAGTAGACGGCGTTGAAAAAGAAATACCGGCAGATGAAATAAAAGAAGGGGATGTTTTTATCGTAAAGCCCGGTATGAGCATCCCGGCTGACGGTGTTATCACAGAAGGGCAATGCGCGGTAAATGAGTCTGCACTCACAGGTGAAAGCATCCCGGTTGATAAGGTAGAGGGCGATTTGGTTTCCGCGGCGACGGTAAATAAGTCCGGCTACATCAAATGCCGCGCGACCAAGGTAGGAGAAGATACTCTTCTCTCCAAGATAATTCAAATGGTAAGCGATGCCGCGGCGAGTAAGGCACCGATTGCCAAGGTAGCTGACAAGGTATCGGGTGTTTTTGTGCCGATAGTTATCGGGATTGCGGCGGTGACGCTTTTTGTATGGTTAATTTTGGGTGAGAGCGCAGGTTTTGCTTTGGCGCGCAGTATATCGGTTTTAGTAATAAGCTGTCCGTGTGCGCTCGGGCTTGCAACACCGGTTGCGATTATGGTGGGAAACGGTGTGGGCGCGAAAAACGGAGTTTTATTTAAAAATGCTGCCGCGCTTGAAGCTGCCGGAAGGACGCGCATTGTAGCCTTGGACAAGACCGGAACGATAACAAAAGGCGAACCCGAGGTAACGGACATTTTGCCTGCGGATAGTTTTTCCGAGGATGAGCTTTTAGGGCTTGCGTATTCGCTTGAGATTAAAAGTGAGCATCCTCTGGCTGAGGCGGTGGTAAAAGAAGCGCAGAGACGAGCTTGCGCGATAAAAGAAAGTACCGATTTTAAAGTTCTGCCCGGTAACGGATTAAGTGCGGTAATTGACGGCGCGGAAATTTCAGGCGGAAGCTTTAAATTTATTTCCGAAAAGGTAAAAATCCCCGCCGACATACTGACTGCATATGATACATTGACTGCCCAAGGCAAAACTCCCCTTTTCTTCTCTAAGAACAATACACTTATCGGTATAATCGCCGTGTTTGATACGGTAAAGCCCTCAAGCCCTGAGGCAATTCGTGAGCTTCAAAACATGGGGATACACGTTGTAATGCTCACCGGCGACAATGAGAGGACTGCCGCCGCGGTAAAGGAGATTACCGGTGTTGACGAAGTATTTGCAGGTGTCCTGCCCGACGGCAAGGAGCACATTATCCGCAATCTTAAAGCGCGCGGAAAAACCGCTATGGTGGGCGATGGGATAAACGATGCGCCCGCACTGACAAGTGCGGACACGGGTATTGCAATAGGTGCTGGAACTGATATTGCAATAGATGCGGCGGATATTGTTTTGATGAAAAACACGCTCGCTGATATCCCCGCAGCTATTCGCCTAAGCCGTGCTACCCTTAAGAATATTTACGAGAATCTGTTTTGGGCGTTTATTTATAACGTAATATGCATTCCCCTCGCCGCCGGGGTATGGATTCCCATATTCGGACTTAAATTAAATCCGATGTTCGGCGCAGCGGCAATGAGCTTATCAAGCATATGTGTTGTAAGCAATGCACTGCGGCTTAATTTAATTAATATTCAAAGTGCTGCAAAGGATAAAAAAATTAAATTTAAAAAGAAGGAGAATAAAGAAATGGAGAAAATTCTTAAAATTCAAGGCATGATGTGCCCCCACTGCGAGGCGCGCGTTAAAAAATGTTTAGAGGAAATCGACGGTGTTGTCGAGGCAATGCCCAGCCACGAAACCGGCACTGCAACGGTAAAGCTCTCCCGCGATGTTTCGGAGGAGGTTTTGAAAAAAGCCGTAGAAGCGCAAGGGTACACTGTAGAGTAAAGATAAAATTTTGCCGCCGGTCGCATATTAGGCCAGCGGCTTTATTTTTTCAACTTTAATTTTTCAATTTTTCTATTGACTTATCTTCCGAATTTAAAGGATAATTATTGAAAGTATTATTAAATTCATGTATACTTTGACTGCAAAATAAAAAACAGTCAAAGGAGAGGTTTTTAATGAATATAGCATTCGCAGGATTCAGACATGGTCATATTATGTCGTTATATGAAATGGCTGAAAAGAATCCGGACACCAATATCGTAGCTTGCTACGAGGCAAATGAGGATGCACGCAACAATGCGGTCAGCACTCATAACGTGAACTTCACTCACGCTACATACGAGGATGTTTTAAATGATAAGAACGTAGAAGCTGTTGCAATCGGCGATTACTACAGCATCCGCGGTCAGATGGTTATCCAGGCTCTCAAGGCAGGTAAGCATGTTATTTGCGACAAGCCGATTTGCACAGACTTAAAGGAGCTTGATGAAATTGAGAGACTGCACAAGGAGACCGGTTTGGTTGTAATGTGCATGCTTGATTTACGCTATGCTCATTTTACTGAGAAAGCAAAGGAGCTTATTGAGGCCGGAAAAATCGGAAAGCTCACCATCGGTGCATTTACCGCACAGCACTGCTTAGCTTACGGCACTCGTCCGAGCTGGTATTTCCAAGAGGGCTGCCACGGTGGCACAATCAATGACATCGCAATCCACGGTATTGACCTGTTCAGATACTTGACCGGCAAGGAGCTCTCCAAGATAAATTACGCAAAGACTTGGAATTTATATGCTGACAAGCATCCGCATTTTAAAGACTGCGGTCAGCTTGTTGCCGAGATGGGTGATTTCACCATTTCCGCAGACGTATCCTATGCATCCCCGGCATGCAACGTAACCCTCCCCTCCTACTGGGAATTCACGATTTGGGGACTTAAAGGTATGATGCGCTTTAACTACGCTGAGAAAGTTATCCGCATTTACACTGATAAGGAAGAGATTATTGAGCTTGATGCTACAGAGGCTCCGCTCATTGAAAATCTCATTGATGAAATTAAGGGAATTAAGACCCGTCTTAACACTGACGATATTCTCAAGTCTCAGCGCCAGGTTCTTGAAATCCAGAAGTTTGCTGACGACAACGCATAAAATATAAGCAGTTACAATAGCCGCACATCAAATGATGTGCGGCTTCTTTTTATATGCAAAAGACCGCGGACGAGTGTTCGCGGTCTTTTAAAATCAGTAAATTATATTCCGAGTAAAACTTACTTAGCCTTTAACAGAGCCGATCATAACGCCCTTAACAAAGTACTTCTGCAAGAACGGATATACCGCGATAATCGGAACGATAGACACGATAATTGTACCGTACTTGATGGAGTCCTCTGCGATTGTTTTGGACATCTGAGTTTCCATACCGGTGTTGGAAGACATAACGCTCTGCATAACAATCTGACGCAGAATAATCTGCAAGGTGTACTTCTCCTGATCTGACAGATAAATCAGCGGACCGAAGAAGGAGTTCCAGTAGCTAACTGCTGAGAACAGACCGATGGTCGCCAAGATAGCCGTAGATGTCGGGAGAACCAGATACCAAAGTACGCCTATATCATTAAGACCATCCAGTCTGCCGGATTCCTCGATTTCACCCGGGAACGTAGCAAAGAAGGAACGCATGATGATAAGGTTGTACGCGGTAAATGCGCTGGGTAAGATAACAGCCCACATGGTATTGAGCATGCCCAACCATTTGATAGCCAAATAAGTCGGAATCATACCGCCGGAGAAGAACATGGTAATCATTATGAGGATGTTAATCTGCTTGCCAAACGGAGTTCTCTTCTTGCTGAGTGCATATGCGCCGCAAGTCAAAACGAACAGAGAAATCGCGGTACCGCAGACGGTATAAATGATTGTGTTCTTATAAGCGGTGAAGATGAGCTCATAGTTCATAATAAACTTATAAGCTTCGAGATTCCAGCCGCGCGGCCAGAAGGTTACTTTACTCTGCATAACTGAGAGCTTGTCGGAGAAAGTAACAGCCAGCATGTGGAACAACGGGAATATCATAATGAATACGACGAGCCACAGAACCAAAGTACGGAGAGCCCATCCGATTGTATATTTCTTTCCTACCATAATTAATTACCTCCCTATTACCACAAGCTGGTCTCGCTGACCTTCTTTGCAACGGTGTTAGCCGTGATAAGAAGGATAACGCTGATAACCGAGTTGAACAGGTCAACGGATGCACCATAGCTGAAGTTGTTCTGCTCAAGACCTGCTTTATAAACATATGTAGAAATAATTTCAGAGGTCTCGTATGTGGAGGGTTTCTGGAACAGATATGCACGCTCGAAGCCTACACGCAGAAGGCTACCCATGTTCAGAAGAAGCATGGTGATAACCGTCGGTGCGATAGAGGGAAGCGTAATGCTCCACAAGCAGCGGATGCGACCTGCGCCGCCAACCGTTGCAGCTTCATAGAGCTGCGGGTCAACATTTGTAAGTGTCGCAAGATAAATAATTGCGCCCCAACCCATGCTCTGCCAGATTTCTGACATGACATATAGAGGTCTGAACCACTTTGCATCAACCAGGATATTTACGTTCTCAACGACCAGGCTCTGAAGGAATCTGGTGATAAGACCGCC
>JAZRUF010000032.1:0-8944 GCA_045652405.1 Eubacteriales bacterium
ACCATGTACGGCAATGCCATACATGGTTTTTATTATTAATTTTTACAGAGCTTCGACTACAGCCTTGGTATCGCGTGCAATCATGAGCTCCTCGTTTGTCGGGAGAACCCACGCCTCAACCTTTGAATCAACAGAGGAGAACTTTGCGTCCTTGCGTGATGCTTTTTCGTTTAAGTCAGCATCAATCTTAAGGCCCATGTATTCCATGTCTTCACATACAAGACGACGGATTTCAGAATCGTTCTCGCCGATGCCGCCGGTGAAGATAACCGCATCAACACCGCCCATTGCAGCCGCATAAGAGCCAATGAACTTTTTAATCTGATATACAAGCATTTCAATTGTCAGTTTCGCTCTTTCGTTTCCTTCAGATGCTGCCTGCTTAACGTCGCGGCAGTCACTTGAAACACCGGACAAGCCAAGGAAGCCTGACTTCTTGTTCATCATATCGGACATCTGATCCGGGGTGAGACCTTCTTTGTTCATGATATAGGTTACAACAGACGGATCGATGCCGCCGCTGCGGGTGCCCATGATAAAACCGTCAAGCGGGGTAAGACCCATGGATGTATCCATAACCTTGCCGTCTACGATAGCGGAGATGGAAGAACCGTTGCCGAGGTGGCAGGTGATAATCTTGGTACCCTCATTTCCGCCCTTCATGTTGCCGTATGTATAGCTGATGTAGCGGTGGCTGGTACCGTGGAAGCCGTATCTGCGGATGGAATACTTCTCATAATATTCATACGGAACACCGAACATGTATGCCTTAGCCGGCATGGTCTGGTGGAAAGAAGTGTCAAAAATAGCGACCATTGGAGTATCCTTGCCGAATACTTCCTGGCATGCCTTCATAGCGATTGCCTGAGGCGGATTGTGCAAAGGACCAAGCTCCTTAAATGCAAGTACATCTTCGATAACCGTATCGGTAACTAAAGTAGCGGATTTGTACTTCTCGCTGCCGTGGAGTACACGGTGACCAACAGCAGAAATTTCGCTTACGCTGTCAATAACCTTGCCTTCGCCGCTTGTGAGCATATCGACAACAGCCATAAATGCTTCCTTGTGAGTGGGGAAGTTGATATCCTTTTCAACCTCAACACCTGCGCTGGTTTTGTGACCGATTTTACCGTCGATACCTATACGCTCACAATTGCCCTTTGCGAGCAGTTCCTCATTTTCCATATCAATAAGCTGATATTTCAAGGAAGAGCTGCCTGCGTTGATAACCAAAATCTTCATGTTAAAACCCCTTTATATATATTTTCTTGATTATTGTGAATACAACGTTTATAATTATAATAAAAAATTCCAGAATAATCAATAGTTTTTTATTTTATAAGGAGTATTTATGATTACTACCGGGATAATTGCAGAGTATAATCCGTTCCATAACGGACATGAGTACCTACTTTCAAAGGCGAGAAGTCAGACAGATGCTGATTTTTTGGCGGTTGTAATGTCCGGAGCGTTTGTCCAGCGCGGTGAACCGGCCATTATATCAAAGAAAGCGCGTGTAGAGCAGGCGCTTGCAGGCGGCGCAGATTTGGTTTTGGAGCTTCCGTTTGACTGCGCTATGGCGAGTGCACAGACCTTTGCGCGCGGCGGAGTAGGTGTTTTAGATGCGTGCAGTGTTGTGGATAATCTCTACTTTGGAAGCGAATGCGGAGATGTGAAAATCCTTTTAGAAACCGCGCAGGCACTGACTGCGCCCGAATTTGATGTGATGCTTAAAAAGGAGCTTGAGAGTGGCAAATCTTATCCGGCGGCACGTCAGGAGGTTTTAAGAGAGCTAATAGGTGAGCGCGCGCAGGCTTTGGCTCAGCCCAATAATCTGCTTGGGATTGAATATTTACTTGCGCTTGATTATTTTAAATCGAGAATTTTCCCGCATACTGTTGCACGTAAAGGTGTTTCTCATGATGCGGAAAATGTTGAAGGGACATCCGTGAGCGCGTTTGCACTGCGGAATTTAATCAAAGACTGCAAAACAGTAGAAAATTACTCACCGGAGGCTTGCGTCGAAATTTTGCACCGTGAAATCCGCGAGGGGCGTGGTCCGGTATCTGTAAAAGATATGGAGCGCGCAATGCTTGCCGAGTTGCGGAAAATGATGCCTGAGGATTTTAAAACTATCCGCGATGTTTCGGAAGGCTTGGAGTATTCATTGTATCGTGCTTCTCTTGAAAACACGGATACAGAGTCGATTATCACGTCTGTTAAGAGTAAGAGATATACTTATTCGAGAATTCGTAGGATATTAATGCACGCATATTTAGGCTTGAATGTGCCGCGGGCTTCTGAGTCTATTCCCGGATATATAAGAATATTGGGTATGAAAAAGAGTGCTGCACCGTTGGTAAAAGAACTTAGAAAAAAAGCCAAATTACCTGTGCTGCAGCGCCTGGCATCCGAAAAGGTGTTGCCTGATGCACTTAGGCGAGAAATAAAAGCTACGGATATATGGGGATGCTTTACACCAAATCCGATTGCATCAGGTGAAGATTTCAGGGCATTTCCAGTTATTGAGGACTAAAAAAGGGGATATAGAAGTACATCATGAAGGATAAAGTAATTAAATTTACAAAGCAAAATGCGGTTCTTGTAGCGGCATTCCTTTTAGCTGTGATTTCGGCGTTTTTTGTTCGTGGTTCAACCGACTATCTGTCCTGTATAGACTGGCGGGTACTTGCTCTTTTGTTTTGCCTGATGGCGGTTGTTGCAGGGTTGCAGGAGAGCGGAGTTTTTAAAGTGCTGGCGCAAAAGCTATTAAACGGCAAAAAGAATATTAGAACATTGTGTGTTTTACTTATACTGTTGCCGTTTTTCTTTTCAATGCTTATAACAAACGACGTTGCGCTTATCACGTTCGTTCCGTTTACAATCCTTGTTTTTTCTGTGATAGGGAAAAATTCAAAGCTTATATATGTTATTGTTATGCAAACGGTTGCGGCAAACCTTGGAAGTATTGTAACACCTATAGGAAATCCTCAAAATCTATATTTATATGAGCATTATGGGATTTCTGCTTCGGACTTTTTCTTTTCGGTTTTACCTTTTGCGGCAATAAGTTTAATAGGAATAATTTTTGCTGCGTGTATCGTTTCCGGCGAAATAATTGACGTAAACTTTCAAAACTCGGAAAAAATAAAAGAGCCCGGAAAGCTCATCGCTTTTCTCGGACTTCTTTTACTGTGTTTACTTACAGTATTCCACATTGTAAACTATATAATTGTTCTTGCAATTGTTATTTTGTATTTGATTGTTTTTTCCAGAAAGACGTTTTTTAAAGTCGATTACGGTCTTCTTCTTACGTTTGTTTGCTTTTTTATCTTTTCGGAGAATATAGCCTCCGTAGCTTGGATTCAGGAAAAACTAACGCATTTTATAAGCGTAAACGGCGTGCTGGCGGCCGCGGGTGTAAGCCAGGTTATAAGCAATGTCCCTGCGGCGGTGCTGCTAAGCGGATTTACGGATAATTGGAGGGTTCTTCTTATTGGTACAAACATCGGCGGATTGGGTACGCTTATAGCATCGCTTGCAAGCTTAATTTCATTTCAAATTTACATAAAGACCGAAGATGCAAAGCCTTTAAAATATCTCGGAATGTTTACTGTAATTAATATTATTGGGTTAATTGTTCTGCTTTGCCTTGCGGCAGTCATTTAACACGGTTTATTTGACGTGTTGCAATTACGTCCGCACCCAAACCCAAAAGGTTTTCTGAAAGCTTTTGACCGACCTTTATTGGGGCGGATGCACGGATTTTTTTTATCTCCTTTACCGCATCGAATATACGCGCTTTAGGGATGGGTTTTGTAAGGCGGACGCTGCAGATAGGGAAGTCACCACAACTTACGGAAACGGACGTTGCAAAATTGCGCATAGGATTTTTTATTTCGGATTCAACGTATTCTTTTCCTTTATGGCACTTGTTACCGTCTATATACAATATTGAATTTTCGTTAATTTCCGCCTCAATATCGCAACTGTTTGGGCAGATAATACATGTAAACTTTTTAAGCATTGGACACCATCACTTTAATTTCATCCCGCGATGAAATTGCGCGGGCCTTAATTTCTATACTGTTCATTTCTGCAGGCAGCAGCTTTTTAAAATATGCTGCTGCAAATTTTTTGCCGTTTTGTACTACAGCTACTTCAATATTTTTATACGGTTGCGCAGCTCTGAAGCTGAGTTTGACATCACACTCTCCGCTAATATTTTGAGGGGTTACATTGCCTATTCCGTCACCAACGGTTACTTTAATTTTTGCTTCAGGTAATCCGCGCTCAAGGTATAGAGTTGCACCTTTGACAAGCTTTTCAGCTTCATCTGATACAAAATCTGCCAGGTCATGCACGTGTAGAACGTTTCCTGCGGCAAATATACCCGGTACAGAAGTCTGACAGTATTCATCAACAACAGGTCCGTTGGTTTTATCGTCGATTATTGCTCCTGCGCCACGCGTAAGCTCATTTTCAGGTATAAGTCCCACAGACAAAATAAGCGTATCGCACGGAAATTCACGCTCAGTCCCGGGAATAGGTTTGAGTGAATTATCAACTAGGCTTACGGTAACCGAGCTCAAACGTTCTTTTCCTTTTATATTGGTTACAGTGTGGCTCGTATAAAGCGGAATATCGTAATCATTTAAGCATTGCTCAATATTTCTAGATAAACCGTTGGGATATGGCTTAATTTCAAACACTCCATGTACTTTTGCTCCCTCAAGTGTAAGCCGTCGAGCCATGATAAGTCCTATATCGCCAGAGCCTAATATAATCGCATTTTTGCCCACCATTATGTTTTTAAGGTTAATATAGGACTGCGCAACACCTGCAGTATAGACACCGGCAGGGCGTGAGCCAGGGATAGACAGTGCACCTCGCGTGCGTTCGCGGCAACCCATTGCAAGAACGATTACGTCTGCTTTATAGTTTATAAGACCATTGTGTGAAGCTGCGCAAATTACGCGGTCGGGGGTTATACTTAAAACCGTTGTTTCGGTTTGATATTCTATATTTTCAAGATGTATTTTTTCAATAAAGCGTTGAGCGTATTCGGGGCCGGTTAAAGATTGACTGAATCGGACTGTGCCAAAGCCGTCGTGAATACACTGGCGCAGTATTCCGCCGAGCTCGCGCTCACGCTCTAAGATTATAACATCATCTATACCACGCTTTTTAAATTCGCATGCAGCGGTGAGTCCAGCAGGACCTCCGCCTATAATTACAACTTTTTTATGTACGGTTTTTATCATTTTTCACACACCGTTCCGCAAAATAAATATGAACCTTTTTGTTTATATAAAATATCCTCGGGCTTTTTGCCTTTTTCGCGCATTATAAGTTCAGCGATACGCGTTTGGCAATATCCGCCTTGGCAGCGCCCCATCATGGCTCTGCAGCGGTATTTTACTCCGCAAAGTGTATCCGTACCGAGGGGATTTCGTATGGCCGCCAAAACCTCAGCTTTTGTTATTGTTTCACAGCGGCATATTATTTCGCCGTAGTCCGGATTTTCTGCAATAAGTCGCGCTTGCTCCTCTGGGGATTTGTCTCGAAAAGTAACAACGGATCGGCGGATTGGAGAAAAATCTGGATTTGGGATAAGTACTTCGTCTTTTTTTATTAGCTCGGTTACATATTTTGCAATTGGAACAGCACTAGTCATACCAGGAGATTCTATACCCACCAGATTTATCGCCTGTGGGGCAATATCTTTTCTGTGTTCTATTACGAAATCATGGTATCCGCCGGTTTCTTTTCCTGCAAGTTTGGGGCGTATGCCGGAAAAGTTGCGTATAAAATATTCGCGTTTGAGGTGAGGGAAGATGCGACTACCGTCTTTAATAAGCATATCCATAACCTCTGCGGTAGAGCTGTAGTCATCAGATGATTCTATATATTCATTGCTCGGACCGACAAAAACGTTGCCGTCAACCGACGGGGTCAGATGAATTCCAAGTCCTCCGGATTTTGGGTTCGGAACCGGATAGACAGGTAGCTTTAAAAATTCACCCGCTCGTTTATCCAAAATAAAATACTCTCCGCGGCACGGATGAATTTTGTAGCCTTCAATTCCAAGCATATCGGAAATGCGTGCAGAATTGAGTCCCGCAGAGTTAATTATCCAACGCGAAGTAAAGCATTCCTTGTCGGTTTGTATATTATAAAACCCACTTTTGCATGAAATAAATTTCACTTCGTTGTTTAAATGGATTTTAACGCCGTTTTTCACCGCGTTTTCCGCCAGACCAATCGTAAGCTCAAACGGATTGAAAACGCCGGTAGAAGGGGACCATAGCGCGAACTCACCGCCAATACCCGGCGCTTTTCGGTTTAGCTCTTCTTTTTCTATTATCTTAAGACCTTGAACGCAGTTTTTTTCGCCGTTTTCCTTCATAACGTTTAGTCTCTCACGGTCATCCTCGGTAAAGCCCACAACTAATTTACCTGTGCGCCTAAAAGGAACATCCAATTCTTTTGCAATATCGTCAAACATACGGTTTCCTTTGACGCATAATTCAGCCATTAAGGTTCCTGGGCGATTGTTAAAACCCGCGTGTATAACACCGGAATTTCTTCCGCTTGTCTCAAAGCATATATCCGGATTTTTTTCAAGCAGAGCAATTTTTAATTTATAACGCGCAAGCTCCCGTGCAATTGCACATCCGACCACTCCACCGCCAATTATAACAACATCAAATGTGTTTTTCATAAAAAATTCCACTACTTTCATCGTTTTAGGTAAAAAACTCTCGACTTCTGCTCCTGAGCGTGATAAAATAGAAACGCTGTATAAACTCAGCTTATAAACTATGATACATTAGCTTTTATTAATTGTCCAGCAAAATTATCGAACATAATGCTTTATATTTACATATATTGGCATATCTATTTTTCTTAGGAACAGAGGTTTTATTTAATGCTCAAATCTGATATACATGAAAAATTTGATAAAATATCATCAATGATAGGTAACACTCCGCTTCTTGAAATAAGCTTTAAATATAAGGGTCGCCGTCGCCGCTTGTTTGCAAAAGCTGAGGCTTATAATTTAAGCGGAAGCATTAAAGACCGTGTTGCGCATCATCTGCTTTATAAAGCTTATCGTGACGGAAGTATCTCTCCGTCGGACACGATTGTTGAGGCAACAAGCGGAAATACAGGCATTGCGTTTTCTGCAATGGGTTGCTATTTGGGCCACAGAGTTATTATCTACATGCCGGATTGGATGAGTGCTGAGCGCATTAACCTTATGAAAAGCTACGGTGCTGAAGTCATCCTTGTATCGCGTGAGCAGGGCGGTTTTTTAGGTTCAATTGCAATGACTGATGAGCTTAAGAAACAAGGCGGTGTATTTTTGCCAGGCCAGTTTTCAAATCCGGATAACATCGAAACCCATGAGCTATACACGGGTGAGGAGATTGTAAACCAGCTTGCAGCCTTGGGGCTTAAAGCAGATGGCGTAGTAGCAGGCGTAGGTACCGGCGGCACTATAATGGGGCTTGCAAACAGACTTCGCGAGGCAAATCCCGATTGCCGTGCATATCCGCTTGAACCGCTCAATTCTCCGACTCTTTCGACAGGATACAAGGTAGGGAAGCATAGAATTCAAGGAATATCAGATGAATTTATCCCGAGTATTTTGGATTTAAAGGCTCTTGACGAGGTCGTATCCGTAGATGATGAAGATGCGATAATCATGTCACGCCTTCTTGCAGGAAAGCTTGGAATCGGTGTTGGTATATCATCAGGTGCTAACTTCATTGGTTCGATAATGGCTCAGGAGATGCTGGGTGAGGACAGTGTTGTCGTAACTGTGTTTGCTGATGATAATAAAAAATACCTGTCAACCGATTACTCGGACCCGTATGAAATTAAAGAGCACCACTTTGTAAAGGATATTGAGCTTTTAGGTTTTAAAGCGTATAACGTTTAAAAAGTGAAAAAAGGACATTGCGATAACAAACGCAATGTCCTTTTTCTATGTATTAATAAGCCATATTACTGTTACCGTTACGGCGCATGTTTCGGAAAGAACGAGGTCTGGTTCTTGAGTCATAAAAAGTTATAAATTTTAGTGAGTATAAGTCACATAGAACGTATCTGTCCTCTTCCTCTTGATAGAGGGTAATGAAGTTTATTCCGACGTTATATAGGATTCCTTCTCTTGTAACAATATTCTCTGTGCCAATTAAGAACTCACATATTACGAAGAATCCTAAATTTTGTTGCAGAATTGCAGCTACTGAGCCGCGATATACCTCTTCATTTGTTTGAGGATTTTCAATTTGGCTTAACGTATCAGGTGTGTTCATGTTTATACTATTTGCTCTGTCCATAAAAATCACCTTATCCTTTTTAAGTTTGATAGTATGCATTGGTCGGATTATAAAAACAATGCTCGCCGACACGTGTGACAAAATAGCCCACCTCACTTGGGAAATTTTGTCGACAAACAGGGGAATAGGGATTGAAAAACCACAACGCACTGCCCAGGCTTGATAAGCGATTTCCGGCAATTGCCCAATCCGCTACCTCGTAATGGATAGCCTCGGGGCGCATATTGTAGATATTTTGCGGATTATATTCGCCACCGACAGTTTCCATTGCACAAACAAATTGCCTGGGTTGGAATATAATATTCCTTATGCTTTGCCGTCCGATGCGTGCATATTCACCGCCCGGAGCATACACACGGTTCATAACCACACTTGCGACGGCTCTCATTCCATTTTCTCCTTCACCTCCGGCTTCGCATTGAACTAATCTGGCCAAAAGCTCTCTGTCTGAATATGCCATACACATCGCTCCCTTAAATCAACCGATAGCATTATATGAATATTATTTTTGTTTATGCCGTAATGAATGGAAATGCGGTCAGGCTCCGTTTGTTTTATTTGTGCTTTCTTTTTTGTATTTACCGCCTGTTTTT
>JAZRUF010000033.1:0-1991 GCA_045652405.1 Eubacteriales bacterium
TTTAAGCGTAATACTATGCCGTATTCGGAAAGCGCTAGGCGGATTTCGTTTTGTATTGAATGTTCGGATTTACTCATACTTCATTCCCCCAACAGTCCCAACCGTCCGCATATTGTCGGGCAAAAAGCTCAATGCGCGGCAAATCTCCAAACAGTTCATAAATAAACTTTCTTACACAGTCAGGCTTTTTGCTATGTGCCGTTCTTTCCGCCTCAAATAACTGCCTAACAGAATTTGATTTTTTGTATTTTAACATTCTGCCTTTTGTCCCGAAAAGACATAACTCACAGTTTTTCATAGTCCAAGCACCCAAATTTGAAATCCGTTTTCCGTTTTTTGTAACCTTCGACCAAATGAAAGCAATGGTTACATATTTAAACCCCCACGTTTTCATAAGATTTAGAGCTTCTTCAATATGCGCGTCGGTAGTCCACATAAACAAAGCACAATCTTTGTCTGCAATTTTCCCAACGTCCCATTCTGCCATCGTAGAGGCTTTTTCTGTGTTGTAAACTTCTTCAAGTGGTCTAAATCTATGCCCTTTGTATTTTTGTAATTCTTTGCTGCCGAAATTCCACGGCGGATCTGCATAAATTATGTTGTATTTTTTATCTGTATTAAAAATATCAACCCTCATCATTTACCGCCTCCAACAAAACTTCTATGGCCTCAACTAATTTTTCGTGGTGAGTGCGCCAATGTCCCCAATTCGCCAAAACTTTAGTAATATATTTTACGGCTTCCTGCGTTGTCATTTTAAATCACTCCAATCAAGTTTCTGTCCGCAGTTATTGCAATAACGATAATGTCTAAAGACTTTGCTCTCGCATTCAGAACAAATATATTGTAAGTCGTGTTGAAGCTTCGGCTGTTTAGACACCTGTTTTTCAAACGTATCTATAATTATTTCCATAAGTTCCTCCTGATTTTTTTCGTCTAACATTGACGAAATAACTTTTTCAATCATTTTACCGTCTTCCTTTCATAATAAAATACGCCCATCCTCCGGGATTTTTATAGCCCCGCTTTACAGCAAGGTCGTATAGTTCCTGATATGATCTGCAGCTTCCTTGCTCTATGCGGGCCTTTTTCCGTTCTTTCTCCTGTTCTTCCTTTTCTATAGCCTCTATTTTCCGAAGTTCTACTTCCTTAACGTTTCTGAGCTCTCTGCCTTTAACCGTATATTCAGCTCCACAATAAGGGCATTTAGGTCCAGTTTTGAAACATTTGAAGCAAAACTCGCATTGTCGAATATTAAATGTGCCATCTTCATTAAATTGCTTGCGTTTTTCTACAGTCTGTGTTAGACTCCATTTATGAGCATCTGTAGGGAGTCCGTGTTTTTGGACGTTACAGACGTAATCTATTATTACGGCTTTTTTGCCCGGTACAGGCGTTAGCACTCTGCAAGCCTGTTGTATAAATAGCGGCAAGCTGCACGTAGGTCTTAAAAGTAACGCTACACTGGCGTTTGGCAAAGTTACACCCTCGCTTATGAGGTTGCAGTTACATAAAATTTGCACTTCACCTTTGCGAAACATATCCATTCTTACGTTGCGTTCTTTTTGCGACATTGAGCCGTCGATGCTCACAGCTTTTATACCGTTTTTATTAAACATATCTGCTGTTTGTTTGCTATGTTTTATTGACGTACAATAAGCTATTGCCTGTCTGTTATCACCGAGCTGGCGGTAATACTTTATAACGTCGCCATATATTGCAGATTGACACATTAATTCGCTTAACTGCCCGTTATTGTATTCGCCGGCAATGATCTCAATATTATCGGTATCTATGTTTAAATCGGGGGCATAATAATCGTATTCACTTATTGCGCCCAATTTTATTAGCTCGTTTGCAGTTATACCGGTAACTAAGGTATCTGCCAGCGTTAACGGCTTACCGTCGAGCCTACTTGGTGTGGCGGTAAATAATACCCTTTTACAATTGTAATATTTACATACCTTACGGTAAGATGCAGCCTCAGATAA
>JAZRUF010000034.1:0-9852 GCA_045652405.1 Eubacteriales bacterium
ACTTGATGTTGAGAAGCCTGATGGCGTTATAGTCCAGTTTGGTGGACAGACGGCTATCAAGCTTACCAAGTATTTAAAGGACGCTAATGTAGAAGTTCTCGGAACCCCGATTGAAAGCATTGACGCGGCTGAGGACCGTGAGAAATTTGATGCCATACTTGAAGAGTGCGGAATTCCGCGCCCGGCAGGAGACACGGTATTTACTGCCGAAGAGGCTGTAGAGGTTGCAAATAAATTGGGCTACCCGGTTCTGGTACGTCCGTCATATGTTCTTGGCGGTCAGGGTATGCAGATTGCATATGATGACAAGGACATCGTCGAGTACATGGCGATAATCAACCGCAGCAAGCAGGAAAACCCGATTCTGGTAGATAAGTACCTGATGGGACGTGAGATTGAGGTTGACGCTATATGCGACGGTGAGGACATTCTCATCCCGGGTATCATGGAGCATCTGGAGCGTGCGGGTGTTCACTCGGGCGACAGTATTTCCATCTATCCGTCAATGAGCATCGAGCAGAAGCATATCGACACAATCGTTGAATACACGAAGAGACTCAGCAAATCCCTCAACGTTTTGGGTATGGTAAATATTCAGTTTGTTCTCTTCAATGACCAGGTATACGTAATTGAGGTAAACCCGCGTTCATCGCGTACGGTTCCGTACATCTCCAAGGTAACCGGAATTACTATGGTTGACCTGGCTACACGCTGCATGCTCGGCGAAAAGTTGCGCGATATGGGCTTTGGGACCGGACTGTATCCGGCAAGTGACCATGTTGCGGTAAAGGTTCCGGTATTCTCATTCCAGAAGCTTACCAATGTTGATACACAGCTTGGTCCGGAAATGAAATCTACCGGTGAGGTTTTAGGTCTTGCAAAGAACTATAAGGAAGCACTTTATAAAGGTCTCTTGGCGGCCGGCTTTAACTTAAAGCGTGAGGGGGCGGTGCTCTTTAGCGTACGTGATGCGGATAAGCAGGAGCTAGTTCCGATTGCTGACAGATTTGCAGCAATGGGATTTGAAATCTATGCAACTGCGGGAACCGCAAACCTGCTCAACAAAAACATGATTGCGGCAAATTCGGTTCGCAAGCTTGAAGAGGCAGAGCCTAATATAATTACTCTTCTTGAAAGCGGAAAGATTGATTATGTCGTAAGCACATGTACTCCGGGACGTAAGCCCCAGGCAGACGGTATGCAGATAAGACGTAAGGCGGTTGAACGCGCAATTCCGTGTCTTACCTCGCTTGATACGGCGACTGCACTTGCAGATGCTCTCTCAAGCGGAATTACACTTGATAACTGCGAATTTGTAGACATCAACACTCTGTAAGAGAATATGGAAAACGCCCGCATTTTGCGGGCGTTTTTGTTATTAAAAAAACACAGCAGAGTGCATTTGCACTCTGCTGTGTTAAATACTATTAACTTATTTCTTGTAAGCTTCGTAAACCTTGTGGAATGCCTCAGATACCTGGGCGATGGTCTCATCAGTCCAGGTCTCAACCGGGTAGATGATGAGGGTATCCTCAAGTGCCTTCTTAACGTTGGGCAGATCTTCAAGAGAGTAAATCTTGCTTGCGTCGCCCTTGTACTCAGGTGCAGACCACGGAAGTGAGGTGCTTCCAAATACCTTGCGATTGAGGTACCAGTCATACTCGTAAACGGTTGCAGCGTAACGCGGGTTTGCGTAGATGCCCTCAGCTTCAAGTGCTTTGCAGAACTCTTCTTTGGTGCAGGTCATGTCTGCGCCGTCAAAGAGGATGCGGAAGAACCAGTAAGAGGGTTCAGCACCTTCAAGAATCGGAGTGGGTCTCAGGCAGGGGATGTCAGCAATTGCAGCGGAAAGCTTTGCAATGATTTCGCGGCGTGCCTTAGCAATCGGGAACATCTTCTGAATCTGAACGCGGCCGATAGCTGCGCCCATCTCGTCGAGGTTAAAGTTGAGAGAAGCAGAGCAGTTGGTGCTTCCTGCCGGCAGACCAAAGGGTTTGCCACGGTCGGAGTTCTGACGAACCTTCCAGTATGTATCTTCGTCCTTGGTGAATACAAGGCCACCCTGACCGCCGGTGCAAGTGTGCTTGCCGAACATCATAGAGAAGCCTGCAACATCACCAAAGGTACCTACGGGCTTTCCGTTGATTGCAGCGCCATGTGCCTGAGCGCAGTCCTCAATGACCTTTATGCCACGCTCTTTAGCGAATGCGCAGATTGCTTCCATGTCAGCCGGTTCACCGGCGATGTGAGCAACGATGATAGCTGCAGTGCGGTCGGTAACAACCTTCTTGATGCCTTCCAAGCTGATGTTGAAGGTGTCCGGCTCAGAGTCTGCAACAACCGGGATGCAGTTTGCCATAACGATAGGCATCATTCCGCCCGGATCGGTGATCGGGCCTACGATTACTTCTGAATAGGGCTCGGGCTCCATAGCGCGAAGTGCTACGAAAACAGAGGTAGTGCCGGAGTTTACACCGTCAGCGTAACCTCCGCCGAGAAGTTCGGAGAATTCACGTCCGAGTGCGTCCTCTTCAGGACCGCCGTAACCCGGAGCTACGCCTTTTGCGATAGCTTCGTCCATAACACGGTTTGCAGCAGCTTTTTCCTCTGCGCCGAAGTGACCGCGGACCGGCAAAGACTTAACAGCCGGTGTACCGCCGTTTAATGCAAGAGCTTCTTTGTTTGCCATAATAAAATACTCCTTATATATTGTATTTGTAATATTTGCTTATTTACTATTACACAGAGATTTTAACATTCTTTAATGGAATTGTCATTGAACTATTTTACATTTTATTTATCTTTTGTGATTGATTTTGCACACGGTATAGGTTAAAATATAATCGTAAAACTTGTGTTTTATAAGAATATTATGATGAGGTGATTGATGTGGTTAAATCGGAAGTTTTGTTGGATACTATTTCCAAGGTTAAGGATTTCGTAAACGTTCTGGTCGGATGCCCATATGATGTGGACTTGGTTTCGGGAAGATATGTAATTGATGCAAAGTCTATTATGGGTCTTTTCAGCCTTGATTTATCAAAGCCGATTGAACTTAATATTCATGCCGAGGAGGCAGAGTGCAAGGAGATTATGGAGAAAATTAAGCCGTTTCTTGCCTGAGTTTGTTGACTTTAATTAGTCTTTTCGGGTATAATAGCAAATAAGCGAGTAAGCCAGACAGTCGCGGGCACAGTGCCGAAAGGCCGTGCACGAGGAAAGTCCGAGCTCCATAGGGCAAGGATAACGGGTAACGCCCGCCGAAGGCGACTTCAGGAATAGTGCAACAGAGATATACCGCCGCGCATACGTGTGGTAAGGGTGGAAAGGCGAGGTAAGAGCTCACCGGCAGCCGGGAGACCGGCTGGCCCTGTAAACTCTATCCGGAGCAACACCGCAGCGGGAGCACATGGCTGGCCCGGCCGCTCCCCCAGGTGGCTTGAGCCGTAGGGCAACCTGCGGCCTAGATAGATGACTGTCAAATACAGAACTCGGCTTACAGGCTTGCTCGCATATTTATTAAATGAAGAAGAGGACATTGCGAAAAACATCGCAATGTCCTCTTTTATATTACGTACCGTGCCGAAGCTTTACTGACAGCCGCAGCCTTTTCTCTGGTTGTCTCTTCCGCAGTTATCATCATTTGATATGGTTTGCTGCGGAGCGCAGGATGGGAAAAATTCATCCATGGGGAATTTGATTTTTCTAAACAAATCGCACGGACTATCCTCGCTCGAGCTTACGCACTCCTTGGTAGGCATGCAGAAATCGTAGCTGGGGATGAGAAGCTGGGAGTCACGCTCTAAGCGGACGATTGAGAATTGTCCAAGCGTACAGAACATGCGCTTGCAGTCGCCGCCTATAACGATTTCATCATCGAAGAAATCAGTGATACAGTTCGGCACCTCGCAAAGGTCATCGCAGCTGCAGTGGCAGTCGCATACGTCGCAGAGCTTTACGTTTAAACAAATCGGGTCAACCGCTTCAACAATAGCAGTCGGCATATTGCTTGCAGAGGATTTCTTAGTCTCAGAGCAGCAGGATGATTTGGAGCTGAACACGCGCACGCTTCCTTCACTGCCGTAGAGAATAACGCGCTTATCATATACGGCAAGACCGTGAACGGTGCCGGAGCGGTTAGAGCAGTGATATGCATCAGCAGTAATGCGATAGAAGAATTTGATGTCAACGGTATAGAAACCGCGGTTGAAAGCTACTTCCTGAACGTCTATAGATGTCCAAAGAAGCTCGGCCTTATTGCATTTGACGTTAATTGCACGGTCTATAATTTCCTGTGAGCAACGTGTGGGATAAACACGAAGGTCCTCGATACATTCCTTGTCGCGGCAGGAATCATAGATTCTGTTGGTGTGGATACATACGGCCTCTTTTACGCACGGCGGCGTGCCGTGGATAGGACCGGGCAAAACCTTATCAGGCATTGCAATACCTCCCGTATAGTGTTTTGAAGATGTACTTCACTATTATTGTATGCGGAAGGTTGAAAGCTGTGCCAAATTTAAGGTGTGCGTTTTTTCTTAAAGTACGCGATTATACAGAAAAGTGCCGGAATGATAAGTTGAAGCGGAATTATAAGAGAGAGTGTTAAATTGCTCTCCAGAGACTTTCGCAGGTACATAGTGTTTCGGTATAAAAGCTGAGTCATGCTGATTGAGAGAAGCGCGAGCGGGATAAGCTGAGCGCGGAAATTAGTTTGCTTAAAAAGAAAGGCGATTGCGCGTGACAGGAAGTAAAGCCCAATAGCTGTACGGAAGAATATAAAAAATGCCGAGGCTATTGAGGTGACAATTTCCATATGCTGAATGAAACCGCCGACATTTCGGATGGAGAGAACCGTAAAAACCGGATAGAACTCGGATGCGGTTACGGATTGACCGAGTGTTGCAACAGTGGATAAAGCTATCAGACATACGGCTACAGAACCTATTATTACGCCCCAAAGAATGCCGCGAGCGCGACCTTTTTTATTCTTTTTTATATTATGCAAAAGTGAAACCAAAAGGATATTGCGGCCAAAGTGATTTACAAACACGGACATGGCAGAGCGTGTTACAGGTGTAATTCCGTTTGATAGAATGGGTGTGAGGGTATCTGACTTTACAAAGCCTATTCCGAAAAAGAGGAAATATATAAAGACAAAAAGCACAAACGGGGTAAGAAGGCTTGCGCATCTTGCAAGGACTTCGATGCCTGAGCGAAGAACATATGCGGAAAGAATGAGCAAAAGCAGAGGAATTATCATTTGCGGGGTTTTGGATAAGGCGGTGAGCTGGGTGAATTTGCCGAAATCTGCTACGGATGAAGCTATACTTAAAAATGAATACAGCGCGAGTAAAAGCGTGATGATAAAAGAAAGCGGGCCTCCCAAAGATTGTTTTAAGAGGGTGAAGAAATCCGTATTTGGGTATTTGTCTGAAACTTTAGATATAAAGTACCAAAGAAGACAGGATGCAACTGCCGCAAGTACATAGGCTATCCACACATCACGGCCTGCACTTACTCCGTAGAGGACGGAAAAGCAATTGGTCATTACATATAATATTGTCAGGATGCATGCTTGACGGTTGGTTATGCTCTCTTTTCCCATGCTCATTCTCCTTGATGTCTTAGTGCATAAACAGAGATATCATGCCACTCAGTGACGAGCCGACTGTATCAAAGTCCATACCCGCGCTCGCAGGAATACAGCTTAATACGGCTAAGATACTCAGTACGATATATAAGTTCTTTTCACCGCGGCTTAGTTGATTCCTGCGAGTGAGGTATTCAAATACTGTAAATGTTAAATACACTGCGGTGGTTATAACTATATTCATTTTAAATTACACCACCCTTTCTTTATATATAGCGCGCGAGAGGTTTTAGTTAAAGGTGAGAGTGTGTTTGGTCATTCCGGCACTGTTTAGGCTTACACGTACATCCCAATTTATAGGAACCGATTTTAGGATATTCTCACGGTTTGAACTATTCTTACGCCACCATTCGGGCGATGCAACTTCAATAGCGTGTGACCAGTTGAGTATATCGCCCAAGGCTTCGGTGCGTATGCGCTCGGTTAATGCTTGCATACGTGCGTATATTGCACGTTGGGCAGCGGCTCCGATTTGTGCCTGCGTATTTTCGTCCATCAGATTGCATTTGCCGGATGTACGGCTCAGAGATACCGAGATTTCTGATTTGATTTTTATTTCGGGTTTTCCATCCTTGAATTCCGCCTTTGTCGAAATCAGATTTTGCGAGATTTCAAGGGATACATTTAACTCCGGAGTAACTTGTATATCCGGAAGATAGCCACCCGGGGAGTTTTCCGTAAGAAGGGAGTATATAACCGTTTCATCGCCGGTTAAAAAACCGGTGAGTTTGCCGGCATTAAAAACCGCGCTGCCGTTTAATTGGGGAATATCATCATTTAGTGTTACGGTGGGTAGTATAAAACTGTCAGAAAAGGAAAGGGTTCTGTAAAGCTGCCATATCTCGGTAAGATTAAAATGGCGTGATGGCTTTTGATTATCAAAAATATCCATTATATGGTCAGTCACCATTGTACTCTTCGGAAGCTTTGCGCTCAGCACGTCCTCTGCGGGTGTCCCGCGTGCAACTACTACGGCTACATTCAGATATACGTCTTGAGCACGGCTAAAAACGTCAAGGATTTCAGCTAACTCTTCCTTAGCTACACTCTCGCCGATTATGGCGAGTTGAAAATGCCCCCAATACAGTTTTTTGCCGGCATGCGTTATCGCGGAGCGTATTGCGTCAAAAAGATTAGTGCCGCGTGTTTTGGTTACGATACCGGCGGAGGACCCCTCTTCGGGTGAGCCTTTTACCTCAAGCGTTTCAATGCATACGGAGTACTCATCGCCCTGCTTGTCAACCGAAAGACCGAATACATAGTCCTGCATGTTGACTTCTGTGTAATCCCAACAGCCTGTACAGAGGGAAAGAACAACTGCCATGCAAATAAAAATAATTGCAACTTTTTTCATCGTTTTCTCCTAACAGTTCGCCGCAGGCGAGTCAAGTTTTGCCTCTGAATCATTTCCGGGCGCTTGCGCATTGTCCACCACGGAGAGCGCACGTATACGTCCTTGGCTTGCTGAGGCTTGAGTGCGGTCAAGTAGCCCATATATTCAATGCCAAATGAGCGAAGCGATGCCATATGAACCATGCTTATGAGCGCGGCTAAAGAAAAACCGTATATTCCGAGTGTTGCACTTAAAATTAAAAAGAGGATTCGCAGCACAATTATTTCCTGTTCGAGCTTGGGTGTCAAAAACGAGGTTATGCCGCATATTGCAACAATTATTATCATCTCGGCGGATACAATTTTTGCGGTAACTATACTTTGACCCAAAACTATTGCGCCAACTGTACTTATTGTTCCGCCTATTGGCTTTGGTAATCGCACGCCGGCTTCTCGGATTAAGTCAAAAAGCACCAGTAGGATTACCATTTCAACCACTGCCGGAAACGGCACTGAGTTGCGCGAGTTTACAATACTTATCAGCAGATTTTTGGGTATCATTTCCTTATGATAGCAGATTAGTGCTACATACATTGCGGGTAAGCTTACGGTTATAAAAAAAGCCAGATAGCGCAGAATTCTCACAAATGTGGAGAAAAAGTAATGCGTGTAGTAATCCTCGGCGGCTTGGAAATTCTCTAAAAATAGGAAGGGGAGAGTAAGCGCAAAGGGCGTTCCGTCGCATAATATGGCTATGCGGCCTTCAAGTAGTTTTGCCGCCACAACGTCCGGACGCTCGGTCGAGCCGATTGTTTTAAAAGGAGATAGCGGCGCATCACGTATTATTTCCGACAGATAGCTTATGTCTAAAGCTGAGTCTATCTCAAAGGAGTTAAGGCGTGACATAAGCTCGTCTAAAATACTTTGGTTTGCCAAACCGTCTATATATGAAATGCATATACGCGTTTTTGACATTTTACCGATTTCAAGCATTTTGAATTTGAGATTGGGGTTTTTGATTTTTCTGCGGATAAGTCCGACGTTTGATACTATCAGCTCGTTAAAACTCTCTTTAGGCCCATTTACCGAGTTTTCAGTCTCAGGGATTGAAACACTGCGCGTATTGTACTTTTTGGAGTTTACGGTTATCGCCTTTGGGCTACCCTCTAACAGCACTACAGTGTCGCCTATCAGGATGTTTTTTATCAGTTCGTCAAGGACATCCTTAGTTTTTACCTCATCACCGTGTACTATCTTTTTAAAAACCGTATCGGCTAAAGTGGGGAGAGGGACTATATCCTCAAAATGCGCGGTGATAAGAGGCTTTACTACGTTTTGGTCTATAATGAGGTTGTTTACCAGGACCTCAGTATAAATTATGCAGCCACGAAGGGAGGGGGTGAAGCGGTTTTCAAATTCGCGGAATATGACTGTATCATCATTTTTTAGTGCCTGTCGAAACAAATTAACGTCATCCTTTAAGTTTCCGGAAAGGCGTATCTTTGTTAAATCTGTGTGGGCATCAATTTTTATTTTGGGCATTAAAACACCTCCGGCGGAGTGTGATTGATAATATGTGTAATAGTTTGCCAATTAGCGTGAGAAATATTCGGAGTGACATAAATAAAAAGAACCTTTCCTTAAAAAACGGAAAGGTTCTTTGCATTAAGCTTGGTCGGTATCAGGGAGATCCGAATTGTATTTTTTGCGGTATTCAGTTGGAGTATATGTAGTGATTTGTTTAAAAAATTTATAAAAGGTCTTTCGATCCTGATATCCCACAATTTCAGATATTTCAGATATTGAAAGATCGGTTTTTGATAAAAGGTGCATAGCTTGCGTTATGCGCTTTTCTTTTATGTATTCTGTAAGGCTTTTGCCGCATGTTTCTTTGAAAAGACGGCTGAAATAGCTGGGCGAATAGAAGCATTTTTCTGCCAGGTTTTGCAGATTGAGCTTATCAAAACAGTTTATATCAATATAATGCAGAATTTCAGGAGTTATTTTATGCAGTGTGGCATTGGGACTCTCTGCTTCCTGTGCGCGGATATTTCTGAGCATCATGCAGAATATCATCTGCATCTGAGCTTTAAGCATAGAGCGATAACCCTGATTTTTGTTCTCGTATTCGTTTATCATGGAGCTTACTATCGCTTCAATTTCCATATATTCCTTACCGCGAAAGTGCGCTATTGGAACCGGAAGATCCAAATCTTCGCCAAGCTCACCTGAGAGCGTAAAGGCGAAAACATCTGCAATATTTTCCGATGTCAGGAGTGAATTGCTTATAAAGGCGGGGGTGAAGAGAAAGTTGACGAGTTCAAAAGACGATTCGACCTCTATTGAGTGCATCTGATTATAGTTTATAAGCAACATATCTCCGGCGGAAACATGGTAACTTTGTCCATTTATGGTGTGAGTGCCTTCTCCGTTGCGGGTATAAACGAGCTCGATAAACTGGTGTCTGTGCGGAGTTACAGAATATTCCTTACGCGGCATTACCGTCACTTTCTCGTCATCATTTATATAGTTTTTTAATGTTAAAACAGAAGGACATTCACTATTCATTAAATTTCACCACCATCTCTATATGTAAACATAATATCACCTTTTGTGTGACAATTCAAGTAAAGTTTGAATACAAAATATGGAATATCGCAAACTGTAAAAAGAAAACCTACACAAAGAAAAGATTAACCCTTTTGATTTTGAAAGTTGTTTGCGTAAAAAAACGGTGCATGGAAATTAGTTCCACGCGCCGCTTTTAATCAAGTACCAACTGAAGTATTAGTATTATTAAATTTATAAAAGTTGAAGTTTTTAAAGAGATGCCTTACCTATGCAGGTTATTAGTAATTCAATATTCC
>JAZRUF010000035.1:0-15340 GCA_045652405.1 Eubacteriales bacterium
ATCAGGATTACCTTTTCGCGCTCGGGTTTAAACACCGTGTAAAACTCAAAAAAGTTCTTCGGCTCTATGCATACCGCGTGCGGAGAAATCGCCGCGATAAGCAGAGTAAATAAAATAATTCTTTTTATTTTAACCATCATACCGTATATTTTCACCCAAATGCGCGGATTTTAAACGCAGGAGAGAAAAACAAAAAAGCACTTGCAAATTGCAAGTGCTTTTTTCTGGTGACCCGTAGGAGAATCGAACTCCTGTTACCGCCGTGAAAGGGCGGTGTCTTAACCGCTTGACCAACGGGCCAAAAAAATGGTAGCGGCAGTTGGACTTGAACCCACGACCTTTCGGGTATGAACCGAATGCTCTAGCCAGCTGAGCTATACCGCCACATTTTTTGGTGCTTCCGCAGAAGCGTTATTAATTATAATATATTTTGCAATGAATGTCAATATATATTTTTATTTTTTATCGGATATATTTATTTTATTCATGCGCATACCCGCATCTGACAAAAAAGGCATCCGAAACGGATGCCTTTTAATGTATCTAACTTACTTTCTTACCTTCTCAGCCGCGTTTCTTACGCCCTCGATAATCATATCAAGGTCATTCTTTGTAAGGCGCGGATGATGCGGGGTGTTCAGCTCGCGGCGATAGAAGAATTCCTCAGCCTTCGGGCAGATGTCCTGAGCGTAGCCGAGCTCCTTAAGAGAGCTGAAGTGGTAGGTCGGCTGATAGTGCAGGATGCCCTGGATGCCTTCCTCCTTATAGAGAACGCGCATGAAGTCGTCACGGCTTGCACCGAGCTCCTTCTCCTCTACGCAGACGGTGTAGAGATGGTAGATGTGCTTGCAGTTGGGGTCCTCATAAACCGGGGTAATACCCTTGATGCCCTTGAGGCCCTCGTTTAAGTAACGGCCGTGCTCGATGCGCAGGTTATTGAGCATATCGAGCTTATCAAGCTGGCAGTTACCTACCGCGCCCTGGCACTCGGTCATACGGTAGTTGTTTGACCACTTGCCGTTGATGCGGCGGTTGTCAAAGTGTGAGGGTACCCAGTAATCGGTCTGGTTCTCCCAGTCAACGTTACCCATGCAGCGCAGCTTATCAATGCGCCATGCGAAATCGTCGTTATTGCAGGTAATCATGCCGCCCTCGCCGAGGGTGGTGATGTTCTTGAGTGAGTGGAAGCTAAAGCAGCCAAAATCGCCGATAGAGCCTGCTTTTCTGCCCTTGTACTCAGCGCCCGGAGCGTGAGCACAGTCCTCAAGTACGTAGAGGTTATGCTTCTTTGCGATTTCCATAATCGGGTCCATATCGCACATCTGGCCGCCGTAGTGAACTACGAAGATGGCCTTGGTCTTGTTGGTAATTTTCTTCTCAATCTCGTTCGGGTCGATGTTGAAGGTCTTCGGGTCAATATCCGCATAAACCGGGGTGCCGCCTTCCTTGAGGATAGCAAGAGAGGTTGCAACGAAGGTGTTCGGAGTTGTAATAACCTCATCACCCGGGCCAATGCCCATTGCGCAAACTGCAGTGTGCATAGCTGTGGTGCAGTTTGAAACCGCATATGCATACTTGGTTCCGCACAGCTCGGCAAAACGCTTCTGGAAGCGCTGAACCTCAGCACCCATGGTAAGTGAATCCTTATGCATTGCGCTCATCAGAGCTTTTTCCTCAGCCTCATCGTAGATGCTGCCGAAGAATGAATAGGGAACTTTTAATACCACGCCGTCATCCACTGCATAGCTGGATGTGATACCGCCTTCGGTCTCACTGCCGACGCTTAAATTTTTCTTTTCAGACATAATATGTACCTCCCAAAAAATAATTAATTTATGCTTTGCATAAATTAATTGTACATCAATTCATCTAACTTTGCAATACCCACCGCGAAATTTAGACACATTCCACAACCCTCCTCGGCATTTTCTACAATTTCGCTTGTGGAGAAACCGCGCAACGGATAAATACGTCCCCTACATGGTGAAAAATATAATATGTAGGGAATGCATTTATGCATTCCGACGTGCGCAATAATTTAAAAACATATCTCTTTACGATTTGGGTAAAATATGTTATAATAACCTCAGGGAAAAAGAGCTCCGCTCTTTTTTTTTGCGCCGCCGGCGCTTTTTTGCCTTCGGCAAAACCTCTGAGAACATTGTATCACTAATCCTTTCTTGCAAAGCAAGAACTTGCGGCTATGCCGCAAAAAGCGCAGAATGCGCTTTGGATTGTGTTATACTGTTAAATATGTGAAAAAAAAGACAAAGGAGAAGTAAGCATGAAAATTTCACCCTTACAGAAAGCAAGATATGAGTATAACCCCAAGCTCCCGCTCATGCTGCGCGGCGGCATTTCCGAGATAAGCGTATCAGAAGGCGCGGAGACCTCATCTGTCGCCGATTGCGATAAGATTAAGGCGCTCTTCCCGAACACCTACGGTAAGAAGGAAATCGTCTTTAAGAAGGGCGAGAATACGTCAGAGGCAAAGAAGCAGACAGTCGGCGTTATCCTCTCGGGCGGTCAGGCACCCGGCGGTCACAACGTAATCTGCGGATTGTATGACGCACTTAAGTCCACCAACCCTGAAAACGAGCTCTACGGCTTTAAGAACGGACCTATCGGCCTTATCAATGACGATTATATTGTATTTGACGATAAGTATATCGACGAGTATAGAAACACCGGCGGTTTTGACATTATCGGCTCAGGCAGAACCAAGCTTGAGACCAACGAGCAGTTTGCAATCGTAGCTGAGGTGTGCAAGAAGCACGGCATCACCGCGGTTGTAATCATCGGCGGTGACGACTCTAACACCAACGCTGCGGTTTTGGCTGAGTATTTTGCGGCAATGGGCACCGGCGTTCAGGTCATCGGCTGCCCGAAAACCATTGACGGCGACTTAAAGAACGAGGATATCGAGTGCTCCTTCGGCTTTGACACTGCGACAAAGACCTACAGTGAGCTTATCGGAAACATCGAGCGTGACGCAAACTCGGCAAAGAAGTACTGGCACTTTGTAAAGGTCATGGGCCGCTCCGCATCCCACGTAGCTCTCGAGTGCGCGCTCCAGACCCAGCCGAACATCTGCCTTATCTCTGAAGAGGTTGCTGCAAAGAAGATGTCCCTCTCCGCAATCGCAGATTATATTGCAGACTCGGTCGCAGGCCGTGCAGCCAAGGGAGATAACTTCGGCGTTGCGATTATCCCTGAGGGCGTTGTCGAGTTCGTTCCCGAATTTGCAGTGCTCATCGCTGAGATTAACGAGCTTCTGGCAGGCAGCCGCGCTGACGAGTTCAACGCGCTCCCGACCTGGGCAGACAAATACGCATTCATTGAAAACGGTCTTACCAAGGAGTCCATGGCGGTATTTGCAATACTTCCGCAGGGCATCCAGCAGCAGCTTTTCTTAGAGCGTGACCCGCACGGCAACGTTCAGGTTTCACTCATCGAGTCTGAGAAGCTCTTCTCCGCGCTTGTTGCCGATAAGCTCGCCCAGCGCAAGAAGGCGGGAAGCTACAGTGGCAAGTTCTCCCCGCTCCACCACTTCCTCGGCTACGAGGGCAGATGCGCATTCCCCTCCAACTTCGACGCGGACTACTGCTACTCCCTCGGCTATAACGCGTTTATGCTCATCCAGTACGGCTACAACGGATACCTCTCCAAGATTTCCAACCTCTCAAAGCCCGCAACCGAGTGGGTTGCAGGCGGTATGCCGATAACCAAGATGATGAACATTGAGCGCCGCCACGGCGAGGATAAGCCGGTTATCAAGAAAGCTCTTGTCGAGCTTGACGGCAAGCCCTTTAAGTTCTTCGAAGCAAACCGCGATACCTGGGCAATCGAGTCCTGCTACGTTTACCCGGGCGCTATCCAGTATTACGGACCCGCCGAGGTTTGCGACATTACGACAAGAACTCTGGCTCTCGAGAAAGAATAATAAATTGAGGCATAAAAAATCCCGGAATTTAAAATTCCGGGATTTTTCTATATTACAAAATGTCCTCAGGTCCGTCAAGCGCGAAAAGGCAGTCTGCAACATACTGCGCAGCACCCGCAAGTGCCTGCTCGGCTGAGATTTCCACGCGCTCATAGCGGTTGGGGGTTATGGACATAGCGTACGCGCGCTTTTCGGCTTCGTCACGCGCGGTCTGATATATAAAATCGCAGCGCGTGAGCTTATCGCCGTTTATAACGATTATCTTCGGCTCGAATATGCTTATAATGTTTGCAATTGCGATACCCAGATACTCCGCGCACTCGCGGAAAATATCGCGCACCTGCTCATCACCCTGCTCAAAAGCGGCTACCGCATCGGAAAACTTAAGCTTTTCTATACCCTCCATCCACTTACAGCCGCCCGCCTCGTGCGCCTCGCGGCAGCGTGATAGGATATATTCGACCGAGCAGACAAGCTCTAAGCATCCGCGGTTTCCGCAGAAGCACAACGGACCGTCCTTCATGACCGTCGTATGCCCAAGCTCACCCGCGACTGCCTCGTTTAGCTTACCGCCGTAGAAGCTTATGATGCCGACACCGCTGGTAAGGTCGAGGAAAATAAGGTTATCCGCCGCGGCCTCACCCAGCCTTTTTATCTGCCAGCGCGCCTTGGTTTTTGAGTTGTTTGTAACGTAGACGTAAAGACCGTCAAACCGCTTTTTGAAAAACTCACCCACGCGCACGCCCTTCCAGCGCATGGTACTCGAGGTTACTATACCGCGCGCACCCTCGACGTGGCCGTTTACCGCAATGCCTATCGCGACAGGGTTTTTGGCATCAGTGAGCAGCTCGCGTATCTCCGCCTCAATCTCGCCGAGTACGCAGTCTGCATCATGGAAGCGTTCGGGCACTATACGGCGGGTAATGAGTGCCTTGCCGTCAAGGTCTGAGAGCGCAAGCTCCACGCCGTCAGGCTCGACGTTTACCGCGACAATCTGCATAGCTGATGCGTTAAATTCAATAAGCGATGCGCGCCGCCCCGCGTTTTTCGAGGTTATAGTCTCCCCCTGGGATACCAGCCCGCGCCCGAGCAGATAGTTTGTTATATTAGTTATTGACGACAGACTGAGGTTGGTCTGCTCCGCCACGCGCGTGCGCGCGGCAGGACCGTACTTGCGTATGTAATCAAGCACCTTGACGCGGTTTATCCGCTGTATAAGCTGTACGTTTCCCACACTGTTTACCATTTTTCTAAAACAAACCCTCTTTATATATTTATGTTATAATATAAACCTAATCGACTAACATCTAATATTTTACCACAAAAGACTAATAACGGTCAAATGTTGCACAAAAATACACTTGCAAATTGCGGAAAATACTTTAAAATAATATGTATACCGATGAAATTTACAATGAGGTGATTTTAATGCAAAACCGCGGCATTGCGGTACTTGTCGCACCGCGTATCCCCGATTATGAAAATTACATTAAATTTATAAAGCCCTACCTTGACCATTTTGGCTTTCCGTATACCGAGGTCGAGGGCGATGACATTCCCGACTGCGCGCTCATAATCGCCGCGCACGCGGGTGTAAAGCTCTCCTCATCGGCAGTAAATGCGATTAAAAATGACGGTGTCGGCCTTGTGTGCTTTAACTCAAACGCCATGCCTGAGAGCTGGCTCAAGCAGGGGCATGACGGTCATGCGGGGAATATAAACTTCCTCGACTGCAAGCATTACATAACCGAGCTTCACGAGAATGGCGAAAAAATAAGCCTCTACAAAACGCATGAGATTATGTGCGGCATGAGCCTTAAAGAGGGGCGTGTGCTCGTAACCGCGGACGGTATCCCGCTTCTTGAAACTGACGATACGCGCGGCGGCAGAATCGTTCTCTGGCAGGACTGCGGCTGGATGAGCCACGAGGTCTTAGGCCCTATCCACGGTATGGACGACCTTGTATGGCGCTCAATCGTGTGGGCGGCAAAGAAACCGTTTGTTATGCAGGGTATGCCGCCGTTTATCGGCATGCGCGTGGACGATGTATGGGGCGCATGGCGCGAAATAAACCCGGAAAACCCGCTCGTGTGGGTGGATATTGCAAACGAGTACGGCATCATCCCATGGCTGGGCCTTTTCCAGGATAATATGGACGAGGCTACAACCGCAAAAGTCCGCAAGCTGGTAGCCGACGGCAAAGCCACCGCTTTCCCGCACGCGTTTGCCGGCTGTGAGTGGGTTCCGACAACGCTGCCCGAGCATTGGGCGTACTTTGACCACCACGCAAAGGGACCGTATTCAGATGAGGTCATGGAAGAAAACGCGCGGCGTATAAAGAAATGGTATAAGGAAAACGGTATCCCGATTTCAAAGCTCGCTCTCGCCCACTATTATGAAACCGGCGCAAACGCCATAGCGCATTTTATCGACATGGGCTGTGAGTTTATAGGCATCCATATGCAGCCGGATACACCCTACGGCGAAGGCAGATGGCTCAAAGCAGGACCCTACCGCAACTATGAGAGTGGAGCTATCAACGCCTCCCGCCCGGTATACTACGGCGATTACTTAGAGGTGGAAAACGCACCCGAGTACTCGGGCAAGCTCTTTAACTGCGTTACCGAGATACGCGATGTATCCGGCTACGAATGGCACCCGACCTCTGACGTTGGGCAGACTATCGACCGCGGCATCCGCCATTTAAAGCGCGCGTTTGACAGCATGGTACCCGGCGCATTCTTTACCCATGAGTCGTGCTGGATTCAGCGTATGAGCCCGAAGACGTGGCGCGCTTCGCTTGACGCTATATTAAAAGCCGTCGAGGGGTATGAGCCGACGTTTATGAGTATGGACGATATTTGCGCCTATGCCCGCGCAAAGCATGATACCGCCCTTACCGCCGCAGCGCTTGACGCGCAAGGTAACCTTAACCTGACCGTCTCAGGCAAGAGCGATATTCCCACCCGCGTCTTTGTATTTAATGAGGATGTAAGCGGCGCAATAGAAAAAACATTTGCAGACATCCCGCCGGTCGACGGAGAAGTAACAGTTAAAATATAAGAATAAACGGAACGGTTTTTAAATTAAACCGTTCCGTTTTTGCGCAATGCATTCCCTACAAAATATTCTGCATATTATAATATACGCCGCGCGCTTGCATAAGCTCATCGTGGCTCCCCTGCTCGACTATTCCGTCCTCATTTAAGACCAAAATCACCGTCGCATTGCGTATGGTGGATAGCCTGTGTGCAATAGTAAATGTGGTGCGCCCCTTGGCAAGTCGCTCAAGAGATGCCTGAACCACGCGCTCAGACTCATTATCCAGCGCACTCGTCGCTTCGTCAAGTATTAAAATCGGCGGGTTCTTTAAAAACGCACGCGCGATGGAGAGCCTCTGCTTCTGCCCGCCCGAGAGCTTTACGCCGCGCTCTCCCACGTACGTGTCATACCCATTTTCGAGCTCGCGGATAAACTCATCCGCGCCCGCAAGCCGCGCCGCCTCGTGCACCTGCTCTTCGGTCGCGCCCGGCGCACCGTAGGCGATATTCTCATATACACTTCCCGAGAACAGGTATACGTCCTGCTGCACCATGCCGATGTTCTCACGCAGGGATTTTAGAGTTACGGATTTAATAGGCTTTCCGTCTATTAAAATCTCACCCTCACCCACCTCGTAAAACCGCGGGATGAGGTTACAGAGCGTGGTCTTTCCCGAGCCTGACGAGCCGACGAGTGCCACGTGGTCGCCCGGCTTTACGCGAAGGTTTATATTAGATAAAACGTCGCGCCCATCTTCAGAGTATTTAAAGGACACATTGCAAAACTCAACAAGCCCCTCAACGCCGTCAAGCTCAGTAGCGCCCGGCTCGTCGTATACCTCGCACGGTGCGTCGAGTACCTCCAAAAACCGCTCAACACCTGTCATACCGCGCTGGAACTGCTCGGTAAATTCAACGATGCGGCGAATGGAGGTAAGAAGCGTGGATACGTAGAGAAGATACGCCATATAATCGGCAGGCGTTATCGCGCCTTGGCGCAAAAACAGCGCACCCGCAACGGTTACGGTCAAGTACATCAGTCCGTCAAAGAGCCGCGTCATCGTGCCAAAGCCGCCCATGTACTTATACGTTACACCCTTTATTTTAAGAAACTTCGAGTTGCCTTTGCTAAATTTTTCGCGCTCAACGTCCTCATTTGCAAAGCTCTTTACCACGCGCACGCCAAGAAGGCTGTCCTCAACCTGCGAATTTATCTCGCCTATCTGGTGGCGCGATGCCTTAAACGCCGCCTTCATGCGGCGGTTAAATATCCACGTGCCGAGCATTATAAACGGAAGCGTGGCAAAGATTATAAGCGTCAGGTAAAGGTTAACCCCCGCAAGGATTATAAACGATGCGACTATCTTAACCCCCGCTATAAAAAACTCCTCAGGGCAGTGGTGGGCAAACTCGGTAACGTCAAATAAATCCGAGGTAACGCGCGCCATTATCTGCCCGATTTTCGTATTGTCATAGTACTTAAAGGGAAGCTTTTGCAGGTGGTCAAACAGGTCGCGGCGCATGTCCGTCTCAATCTTTGCGCCCATGATATGCCCTTGGTTCTGCATGTAATAGTTTGCCGCCGCATCAATAAGGCGCAGTACAAGATAAAGTGCCCCCGCACGCAGTATCACGGAAACCGTCAGCGCGGGCAGGTTATAAAGCCCCAAATCCGTCAAGTGCCGTATGATAAGCGGGAACACCAGCTCGCACACGGTGGTTAGCGCCGCGCAGAACAAGTCAAGCGCGAGTATGGCGCGGTATGGCTTAAAGTACGGTAAAAACCGCCTGAGTTTTTCCATTTTCATTTCTCCTTTCTTTGCAATCACACCTGCACGTGCGCTTGCATATACTATCCCGTGGGACATCCTCCCACCTAAAACTTGTAATAAGGGAGACTTACCGATATGTGTTGCCTTTTTAGAAATCTCTGTAATTCCTGCGGAAATACCCGCTCAAACTCCTGCTGGGACAATGACGTTGAAATGCGCGTCGTAAACGCATCAAATGGCTGTGGCTGCGGCTGGAACCACGGCGGCAGCGTCGTCGTAATTTCAAACGGTGGCTGTGGCTGCGGATGCAATCACTCCTGCGGCTGCAATTCCTGCAACGGCTACGGATATAATACCGCAAGCACCTGCGGCTGCGCAGACACGTATGACAACTATAACGGAAGCTGCAATTCCTGCGGCTGCAACTATTAATCGCATAAGCGTAAAATTCACCCGGAGGCTAACCCCCTCCGGGCTTTTTTATTTATTCGGTAGGACCTGCAATTTCGTGCAGAGGTACCTGCAGATAAACGGACCGAACTGCTCCAAAATCCCGCGCTCCTCCTTCATTTCAAGGAAGCGTTTGTAATGGCGCGCCTTCTCAAGGTGCTGCCAGCGCAAAAACGCGGCGCGGTAGGATATTCCGCAAAGCTCCGCAATCTCCTCAGGTGACTGCACACAGCACATATGCAAAACCACAGTCGGGCAGAACAGCCGCGCGCAGAGCGAATCCGCCTCAACATCGAGCGCGCTTTTATTCTTTGAGGCGCGCGTCATCACGTCCTCTACGCATTTTACGTGGCCGAGGAAGTAATGGCACAGCTCATGCATAAGCGTCCAGTTAATGCGCTCCTCGTCCTTCTCCTCGTTATAGACAATGCAGTATGTCATCTTCCCGCCCTTAGTTTCAAGCGGAAAGAGAAAACCGTCCTCATCATAATCTTCAATAACGCCTTGGCGGTCACGGCCGCACAGGATGGCAAACTCAGTATAATCAAGAAGCTTTATTCCGTGGCGCGCCATAATACGGCGCGGGTCTATAGGCAGGGCGGTAAAGCCCTCGCTCTTTATAATATCCCACGCTAAAATGCGCGCTTTGGTATCAAAAGCCGGACGTGGCACTATAAATTCACGCCTTTCTTAAATTAAATTTTATCCGTGGTTTTTAAGTCCGTCGACCAGTCTCTCACGGTCGCGTTTCTGCCGCGAGTTAAGCGGCTTAACGCCACCCGAGCGCGCGGCAATCTTAAAGTCTTCCTTAATGCTTTCTTTGAGCATACCTACCATATCAAGCTTCTCAGGCTCCACAGTCTTCCAAGGAATCTCATGCCCGCTGTTTAAAAGGTCATTTATATATACGCTCGCCTTTAGCATACCGTCATCATTTAAGCGGCGCAGGCATTCAAGAAGCTCGCGCTCCTTAACGGTAACAGTGACTTTATTGCCCTCAACCTCAACATTATATCCGGTCTGCCACAACTCATCAAGTGATACATTAAGTGCCTGGGCAATCGACTTACTCTGCGCACCGCGGGGTTCTTTCTTTCCGTTTAAGTAGCCTGAAATCGCCGCCTCGCTCAAGCCGGTTTGGCGAGCAAGCTCCGCGGCTGACATCTGCCGCTCCCCCAACAGTTTACGCAAGTGCTCGGAGAATTTTCCCATCAACTCATCCCCTGAATCAAATTTACCTTCGTACAGAACTATCTTAACACAAGTTAAGAAAATTTGCAACAGCCACTTGACAAACTTAACAAAAGTTAATATAATAAACTCACATACTTAACAAAAGTTAAGACAGCAAAGGAGGCAGACAGTTGTTAAATTACAAATATCCGTCGCTGTACGCGCAGGGCGTAAGCCGCCGTACACTCGCGCAGGCGCTCAAAATATCGCCCCGAAAACTGCGCCGAAAGCAGCACCCAAAATCCAAATCGGATTTTACCGGCGGCGAAATCCGCCGCGCAAGCGACTTTTTCGGAAAACCCGCAAGTGAGCTATTTGCAGCACCACAGCCGGGCTATATAGGAATTTTATCCGAGAGCGGCAAGTATATCCCCGCCGAGTGCGCACTCGACTACGCAATGGAGCGCTGCGGCATCACCCGCGCGCCCGACCGCCGTTTGGACGCAGAATTTGTCGCCTGGTTTACAGAGTGGTACTACTCAGGCGACTGGCTGCACGATAGGAGTATAACACGATGAATTACATAGCCGAAATTAAACGCTTTTACGACCGCCAGCTCTCCGAGCATTTATCCGCAGGGCAAATCGCGCTCTGGCACGCGCTAATAGAAATATCCAACCGCAACGGCTGGCAGGAATGGTTTACCGCCCCGATAGAAACACTCGTATTAATGTCCGGTCAAGCACGCCAATCTGTATATAGAAGTTTACAAAAATTGCAACAGGCAGGTTACATATTAGTTGACAAAAAGAGATACAAGTTGGTGACAAATCCTGATACAAATCCCGACCCACACCTTATATATAATAAAACTAAACTAAACGAAACTAAACTAAACGAAAGAAAGGACGGTTTAGAGAATGGAAAAGCTAAACTTCGAGGAGAAGATTCTATCGCTATACCCGGGGGAGTTAAGCTCTGAGGAATGGTCAAAGCAAAAGATAGAGCGCGCAAATAAAATTCCAGGCAACTTAAAGGGCTATGACTGCCCGGACTGCCTTAACCGCGGCTACAGTACGCGGTTAGATGAGCATGGCTTCGAGGTAAGCGTTCCATGCCACTGTTTAAAAAAGCGCGCATCACTTCGCGCAGTAGAGCGAAGCGGGCTAAAGGGCGTACTCGACCGCCTGACGTTTGATACCTTCAAAGCCGTCGAGCCGTGGCAAACTCAGCTTAAATCAGTTGCCGAGACCTTTGCCAAAAACTCAAACGGCGCGTGGTTCTACGTAGGCGGAAACCCGGGCAGCGGCAAAACACATATCTGCACCGCCATCTGCGCAGAACTCTTGAAATCCGGGCGCGAGGTGCGTTATTTCGTCTGGCCGTCAGACATACGCAGGCTCAAAACACTCGTAAATGACGGTGAGTATGACACGGTGTTTAACGATTTTGCAAATGCCGAAGTCCTCTACATAGACGACCTCTTTAAAGCGCGCTCAGCCTCAGACCTGAGCGCCGCGGACATCTCCCGCACCTTCGAGCTTATAAACCGCCGCGACCAACAACCCGATAAAATCACCATCTTCTCCTCCGAGCGCAATATAGAAGCTGTAATCCGCATCGACGAAGCCACCGGCTCGCGCATCTTCTACCGCGCCCACGGCTATACCTTCGACTTAGGTAACTCCCCCCGCCGCAACTGGCGACTGTACGGCAACCGTCCCAGCGAAGCGGGTCTCAAGTGAACATAACAAAAGGAGAAAATATCATGAATACTTTTAAAGAACGCCTTACCTGCTACAGCGATGCGTGCCGTGAAGTGACACTTCTCTCAAACCAACTGAGGCATTTAAAAAAGGGCAAGGACACTTCAAACATCCGCGTCCGCAAAGTACATACCCGCCTAAAACTCGCCCGCGCAGCACGTCGGCAGGCTAAAATCCAAGCCGAGGAAATCATATCCCGCGTGCCCGAGGAGCTACACATGCGCGAAATCCTGCGCATGCGATATATAGACCTCATGCGCTGGAAGGATATATCCGATTCCTTCACCCTCGACCAGCGCTGGGTCCTGCGCCTTCACAAACGCGCCCTCGACTCACTTTTAGAATGAACTTGAAAGCGTAGCTTATAACTAAATTCACTCAATAATAAAATTCAAACAGGAAAATTAAGATGTACTATTACAGCAAAAAATGGAAAACTTGGAAAGCAACTATAGATTTGAAAACATGTTTGAGATGCAGAGAAAACCATGGTAAAATATATTCTATCAGCGATTATGTATTTCCTGAAATACCTGTGCATAAAAAATGCCGCTGTTCGATCCAACTGCTATTGGCATGTTTTGCCGGAAGTGCAACAAACATTGGGGAAAATGGTGCCGATTGGCATTTGCGTCATTTTGGTAAGCTACCGAAGTATTATATTTCAAAAGACGATGCAAAAAAACTAGGTTGGGTCTCAATAAAAGGTAATTTAGGAAATGTTGCTCCCAATAAAATGCTTTTTGGTGGAATTTATTATAATGATGATAGAAAATTACCACATAAAAATGGGCGCATTTGGTATGAAGCAGATATAAATTATTCCGGAGGATGGCGAAATGGAGAAAGAATTATTTTTTCAAATGACGGTTTAATCTTTGTTACATACAACCACTACAAAACATTTATCGAAATATTTTAAAAGGAGAATAACACCATGACAACCCTCATACTCGATTTCTCTTCATGTAAATACATAGGTGAGCTTCACGCACGCATCAAAGAAACCTTTGGTTTTCCTGAATATTACGGTGAAAATCTTGATGCACTTTGGGATTTGCTTGACAATTACGATGACTGCCCGATAAACGTACATATCCGTGGTTTTAATTCCCTGCCCAATGAGCTATACGAATATAAAATGAGGCTTTATAGGGTATTTATCCGCGTATCCCACACTACACCTAATATCTCTTTTGCAATCGAATCGTAATGCCCCAAACACTGCACATAAAAGAAAGGAAAAAACCATGAAATTAGATACAGACCGCGCCCGCGAGCTTGGGCGCATGGGCGGACGTGCAAGTGCGCGCGCAAAAAAAGCGCGCCGCGGCATGCGCGAAACGCTCCTTGACCTTTTAGGCCGTGAGCAGTCATACGCACTCGCGGACACAACTCCCGAAACCCCTGCAGGTGAAACCATCGCCCGCACTCTCATCCGTCAGGCGGCGGACGGAAATATAAAAGCCTGCGAATTTATCCGCGATACCATAGGCGAAAAGCCCGGCGCAAAGCCTGCAGCCGATAATTCAGGCGACCGCACGCACGAAATACGCATAAGGGTGGTGGAATAATTTGGAAATACTACTCACTCAGCGCCAAAAATCCTTCGTGGATGCAACAGCGGACGAAGTCCTGTTCGGCGGCGCGGCGGGGGGCGGCAAGAGCTACGGCCAGATAGTCGATGCCCTGCTCTTCGCGCTCAAGTACCCCGGCTCAAAGCAGCTCATCCTGCGCCGCACCTTCCCCGAGCTTGACAAATCCATAATCCGCTCCGCCCTCGCGCTCTACCCGCAGGGCATTTATAAGTACAACAGCGCATCCCACCTTATGACGTTTGAGAACTCCTCAATCATAGATTTCGGCTACTGCGACAGCGAAAACGATGTCTTCCGCTACCAATCCGCCGAGTATGACGTGCTCCGCTTCGACGAGCTGACGCACTTTACCGAGCAGATGTACGTCTACCTAATCTCCCGCGTGCGCGGCGCAAATGACTTCCCCAAGCAGATAAAGTCGTCCACCAACCCCGGCGGCGTAGGGCACACGTGGGTGAAATCGCGCTTTATCGACCTCGGCGCACCCGACACCCTGCATAAAACACCCTCCGGCACACGCATATTCCTGCCCTCAAAGGTGCAGGACAATAAATTCCTCATGGACTCGGACCCAAGCTATATAAAACGTCTCCAAAACCTCGGTGAGCGCGACCGCCGCGCCCTGCTCCACGGCGACTGGGACATCTTCGAGGGCCAGTATTTTACCGAGTGGTCGCGCCCAAAGCACGTAATCCGCCCCTTTGAAATCCCCGCACACTGGCGGCGCTACTTTGCTATGGACTACGGTCTTGACATGCTCGCCGGCTACTGGATAGCCGTGGACGAAAATGACCGCGCCTACGTCTACCGCGAGGTGTACAAGTCCGGGCTTATTATCTCCGATGCCGCGCACGCGGTGCTCGAGCTAAACGGCGAGGATAACGTCTATGCCTACATAGCCCCGCCTGATTTGTGGAACCGCCGTCAGGATACCGGTCGCTCCGCCGCCGAGATATTCGCCGAGTGCGGGGTGGATTTGGTCCACGCGGTAAACGACCGCGTTCAGGGCTGGATGGATTTAAAGGAGTGGCTGCGCCCAAAGCGCGACGAGTTTGGCGAGCTTACACCCCGCCTGCGTATTTTTGAAAATTGCGTTAACCTGATACGTACCCTGCCCGCCGTGCAGATTGACCGCCATAACCCCAACGACGTAGCGCGTGAGCCGCATGAGCTGACGCACGCGCCCGACGCACTGCGCTATTTCGTAGCAGGCCGCCCGGTGTGCGATGCGATAATGCAGGATGTAGACGATGAGGACACTCCCTCGTTTGAAACCGAAGTCGAGTCGTTTTTAAATTACGGAAATTGAGCATATCGTACGCCCACACGCAATTTCCCGACACCACCGCAGGGATGCGATTTATCCGTTCTGTTTCTACGTTTTCCACATTAAACATGAAAAGTGGATACCGCCGTAAAAGGAAGTATCCACTAGAAAACCCTTGTAGTCAATGTTATATTAATATATAACATTGACTACTTTGTATTTGCATTATATCATGCTCATTTAAAAAAAGTAAGACTTGTAAATGATACTTATAAAAAAGGCTCCCTTGTGTAAAGGGAGCTGTCAACGAAGTTGACTGAGGGATTGTTT
>JAZRUF010000036.1:0-18969 GCA_045652405.1 Eubacteriales bacterium
AACCAACTGCCCAGCGAAATGTGCCATCTGCGCCAAAACTCGGTTATGCTCTTTGAAATGTAAGGATAATTGAAATTCTCAAGGAAATCAAAGCCGAGTATTTTACCTAAGCCTATCGCCATGTCTGAATATCCGGAAAAATCAAAGTAAATCTGCAACGCATAAGCTATTGCGTACAGCCACGCAAAAAGTACGGATTTTTCGCCGGAAGTTACGTAAACATTGCAAAGTTCGCCCAGTGTGTTTGCAATCAGAACCTTTTTTGAAAGACCTAAAACAAATCTGCGTATACCATCAGATGTTTTTTCAAATGAGTGTGAGCGCTCATGCATCTGCTCTGCAATGTCCGAATAACGCACGATAGGACCCGCAATAAGCTGTGGGAAAAGTGAAATATACGCCGCCAAGCTTATCGGATTTTTCTGCGCAGGAGTGCCGCGGTATACGTCAATCACATAACTTAGAATCTGGAATGTGTAAAAACTTATGCCAATGGGAAGTGTCACGCCTAAAAGCGGTATGGAAAGCCCTGTGACCGCCGCAAAATTTTCTATAAAAAAGTCCGCATACTTAAAATATATCAAAAAACCGAGCGTAACCACAACCGCGCACCCAAGCCATACACGTCGCATAACGCTGCTTCGCGCCTTCTCGCACAGCAGTGCAAAAACATATCCCGCCGCAACCGATGCAAGCATTATAATAACGTACCGCGGCTCGCCCCATGCGTAAAAAATAAGACTTATGACAAGAAGCGTAAAGTTTTTTAACTTCGTTGGTGTAAGCGCATATAAAATAAGCGCCGCAGGCAAGAAGTAAAAAAGAAATGTTAAACTTGAAAATACCATGTCACATTTTCTCCAATGTCATTTATACAATAACTACGGCGCGGAATATTTTTCCGCGCCGTTAGTGTTTACATTAATTGGTTTTCTTATTCGCTCATGTCCTTCGGGCACATGACAAAGAATACCTTGTTGCCTACACGTTCAACAACAGTCTCCTCCGCTTCGGTGCAAATGTTCCAACGCGGGTTTGCGTTTGCTTTAAGCGTTGAAACGAATGCAGCAGCATCGGTTCCGGCATCTAACGTAAATACATAGCCGACAAACGGAATGGAGCCTATCATCGGCGCAAACATAACGCCCTCGGAAAAACCCTTTATTTCCGCATTGTCAAAACCGGTCAGCATACCCGGCTCAACCGGCATCGCACCGCCGGAGAACTTGATAACCTCATTTGCTAAAAGCTTGTCAGCCAAAGCCTGGGCGGAAATGGAAGCGTTTGACGCAACCTCTGCTTTAAACGCCGCCTGAAGCTTACTGCCTACTGTTGAAGCTGCCGGAGCACTCTCCTGAGGTTTTGACGGCTCAACCGGAGTTATCTCAAGCATCTCACCCTCAATAACAATGTTCTCACCGGACTCAACCTTGAGTCCACTGCCGTTTGACTGCGGCTTTTTATCAGTAGCGGGTTTGTTATCACCCTTGCTCGGAGCCTTGGTTTCATCCTCGGTCTTACCCTCTCCTGCGTCAGCCTCAGTCTCAGCTTCAACCTCTGCGTTGTCCTCGTCGCCTACGAGTTCAAGCTCTTCGTTTTCAACTTCAGCATCAACCTGAGTATCAACCTCGTCCTTTGTGCCACATGCGCAAAGAGCAATTAGCATAGCCGCGGCTAAAACAGATGCAATTAAACGTTTCATGAAAAAATTCTCCTTTTGTAATTGATTTGTATTTCTTCAGACGAAAAAATATCTCTTTTGTTCCGTGAATACATGATAACATCTAAAACACGAAAAGTCAAACAATATGCAAAGATGTTATAATACTGTAATAAAAATTGAAAAAATTTTTATTTTTGTTCAAAATACCCTTTGAAATGTTTGGTAAAAGTTAGTATAATATAATTATATAGGGGGGTGTACCGCTGTGAGTACATATAATATAGACGATGTTGTAAGCTACGGAAAAAACGGTGTTTGCCGCATAACCGAAATAAGAAAGATGAAGTTTGATAGGTCGGACGAGCGCGAGTATTATATCCTCGCTCCACTGCGCGATAAGAATGCCACCTTTTTTGTGCCGATAGATTCACCTGTCCTTCTCTCCAAAATGCGTAAAGTGATGACCAAAGAGGAGATTGACGCGGTGCTCGACTCGGCGAAGAATAAGAGCATAGACTGGATAGAGGATAAAAAACAGCGTAATGACGCTTTTCGTACTATCATAAATAGCGGCGACCCGCACGAAATTCTTCTTCTCGCGCATTGCATATATAATACTAAGAAGGAGAAAGAAGCCACGGGCCGTAAGCTTTGGGCGTGTGATGAGGTGCTTCTCCAGTCCGTTGAGCGAATGATAAGCGAGGAAATGAGCTGGTCTCTCGGCATACCCGAATCAAAGGTCGGAGAGTATATCCGCAAAAAACTTGAAATTGAATAAAAATTAAAACCGCATGAAATGTTCGCGTATACGCAACATCCTATCTGAGAAGATGTGTTTTGTACAGTCCCGCAATGCAGCAAATTGCGGGACGTGAAAATAAGTAGCAAATAAGGAAAATTGAAATTTGCACTTTACTTTTTTTGAATCTGTGCTATAATAATATTCTAAGAAAAATGTGCATTGCACATCAAATATACGTGGGGGCGTAGCTCAGCTGGGAGAGCGCTGCGTTCGCAACGCAGAGGTCAAGGGTTCGATCCCCTCCGTCTCCACCAAACAAGAAAAGCATTTCTTTGAAAAAAGAAGTGCTTTTTTATATATAACGATTGAATTTAGGTGAAAATAAAGCTATAATCTTTATTGGTGATAAAGCTATGAATCGAATAATCCGAATTTCAAAAAAATATATAACAGCGTTTTTCTACTGGCTTGGAATCGGTATAGTAACCGGTGCAGTGTGTGGAGTTGTCGGCGCGGCTTTTGCAAAGGCCATCGATGTAGTGACAGACCTGCGTCATGAGACCTCATGGCTTCTGTATCTGTTGCCGATAGGTGGTGTGGCTATAGTGTGGCTCTACAAGCTCTGCCGTGTTACTGATATAGGTACAAATCATGTCTTTGAAAGTGTTCGCTCGGAGAAGCCTGTAAGTCCGCTTCTGGCACCTGCTATATTTATTGGCTCGGTCATAACCCATATGTTTGGCGGCTCGGCGGGACGTGAGGGCGCGGCATTGCAGCTTGGCGGAAGTATATCAACCGCGCTTGCAAAGGTGTTCCGCTTAAATGAAAAGGCGCGGCATGTGCTTACCATGTGTGGAATGGGTGCGCTTTTCTCCGCGCTGTTCGGAACACCGCTCGGCGCGTGTGTTTTTGCTATAGAGGTAGTTAGCGTTGGGCGCTTCTGCTCGGCTGCGGTTTTCCCGGGACTCGTTGCAAGCATAACCGCTTATGGCGTTTCCGTCATGCTCGGAACCACGCCTGAGCGATTTATACCGTCTGCAGTCCCCGAGCTTGCTCTTATGCCGCTTTTAAAAGTTGTTGCAATAGCGATAGTCGGTGCGGTGGTAAGCGTTATATTCTGTAAAGCTATGCACTTTGCGTGTGAAAAACTAAAACAGATTTTTAAAAATGGGTTCTTGCGCGCGGCGGTCGGCGGCGTTGCGGTTATCTTGCTTACACTGGCTGTCAATACTACCGACTATAACGGCGGCGGAATCCATGTAATCGCGCGGATATTTCAAACCGGCGAGGTGTCAAACGTTGCGTTTATTATGAAGATTATTTTCACCGCAATAACCATTGGTGCGGGCTTTAAAGGCGGCGAAATAGTGCCTACTATGTTCATCGGCGCAACAATGGGCGGTGCGCTTGCAACGTTTATAGGGCTTAATCCGGGTTTCGGTGCTGCGGTTGGAATTTCCGCACTTCTCTGCGGCGTGACGAATTGCCCGCTTGCGACTATTCTGCTCTCAATTGAATTGTTCGGCTCCCAAGGCATGATATTTTACGCGCTCAGTGCGGCGGTGAGCTTCCTGCTTTCCGGCTATGCAAGCCTGTACACCGGTCAGAGCTTTGCATTCTCTAAACTGACTGATGACAAAGCGGGCACGGATAATATATGAAAGACAAGTACAATTCGACACAAATAGTAAAAATGTTGAAAAAACTTGTGTCGCACATTGATGTAGGGTGTATAATATAAAGAAGTGCGAATAACGCATTAAGAATAAGTTCTTGTGGAGTGAAGTTTATGAAAAAGAGAATACTGATAATTATGATGTGTGTTGCATGTGTTTTTTCTTCAATGTGTGCCGGTGCAACTTCCGAGGAGATTGATACCGAATGTGGTTTTCCAATCGTCATTAACGGTCAGATGACAGAATACACATCCGTTGTTTTAAATAATACACACTATCTTCCTGCGCGAATGGTCTTTGAAAAAATTGGGGCACGTGTGTTTTACAGAAGTCGCGATAACCGAATTTTAGTTCTCTCACGTGATGGGGATATAATACAGCATGTTGTTGGAACAAGTGCAATTACCGTTAACGGAGAAGAAAAATATTTTCCGAATCCTTCCGTCTCGGAAAATTACGTTACATATTTGCCGATAGATATGATGACAGCAGCATTTCGCACGAATGCGGTTTCGTTTGATAGTCAACAGATAAATATACAAAAACCGATTTCAAATACCGGCTATGGCAAAGCGGTTAATGATGCACTGTATGCATGCAATTACAGTAATTTTTATCCGGAGAATTTTAAAAGGTACATAAATTATCATATTAATAAGCCTGATTTAAGTATGCAGACTGTTGTTTTCACGGTAAATCTTGGACTGGATATTCCTTTCTATGAAAACGTAACCGTGATTGCAAACCCTTATGATCGTTTGGTTTTAGTTAATAAGCACAATCAGCTACCGTCAGGATTTAAACAGAAAAACCTTGTTAATATGGATAGAAAATATACGGTCAGTGACGGAAAGCAGTATCTGCTTGAAAGAGAGGCTTATGAAAAATTTGTCCAGATGGCGGATGCTGCCAGAAAAGAGGGTATTTCAATCAGGGCGGTTTCAGCGTACAGAACAGAAGATTTTCAGAGAAGACTATACAATAAAAAGGTAAAAGCAACAGGTGGGCGTAATGCAGATAATTATTCGGCAAGGCCAGGCTTTTCCGAACATCAGACAGGTCTGGCTGTTGATATAAACTCAACGAAAACTTCGTTTGAGCATACGGCTGTATTTAAGTGGCTGCAAAAACACGCGCACGAGTATGGATATATCTTAAGATATCCGAAAGGTAAAAAATGGCTTACCGGATATGAATACGAGCCGTGGCATTACAGATATGTCGGCATTGAAGCTGCAAAGATAATACATCAGGAAGGCTCGACTTATGAGCAATATTATGCGAAATATATAGCTGTAAATGAATTCAGATAAATAAGAAACAGTCTAAGCATTACGTTTTGACAGAACGTAGAGGACACCAAACCCTACACTATATAAGCAATAGACAAATAACCCCTTGTTATCATTTGGATAACAAGGGGTTATGTTCTACTTACCGGCCTTTTCCCAACCGGGGAGGGGAAGACGTTCTATAGCGCCGAAGATGCGTTCACGGATACCGGGGTATTTTGTGTTTAAGTCGCGCAGCAGGTCTTTTATCTCCTGACGTTTGGTGTTGCCGTCCGCCGGGCACGGATTTTCCACAACCGGAAGTTCAAGTCGCCGCGCCGCACCGCGAATAATAGATTCGGTTACGTAGAGCATCGGACGTATCATGGTAATCTGCTTTCTGTCAAGCCACGTGACCGGGAAAAAGCAGGATAGGCGGCCTTCATACACCTGCGAGAGCATAAAGGTTTCCACCGCATCATCGAAATGATGCCCGAGTGCGACTTTGTTGCACCCCTCAGCTATCGCAGCATCGTGCAGCATACCGCGCCGCATTTTAGCGCATAGTGAGCATGGATTTGATTCTTTACGGATGTTAAAAATAATGTCATACAACTGTGATTTGACAATTTTATATTCTATATCGAGCTTTTTGCAATACTCGACTATCGGCGCAAAGTCCATACCGGGAATACCCGGGTCAACCGTTACGGCTATTATTGAGTATTCTGCCGGGTAGAATTTGCGCAGCTCAGCAAGGGCTCTTAAAAGCACGAGGGAGTCCTTGCCGCCGGACACGCCGACGGCTATCTTATCACCGGGGGAAATCATGCCATAGTCCTGCACACATTTGCGCATAAGACTCAAAATTCGCTTCATTCGGTATACCTGCCTAAATAAAAATTTTAAATTGCGTTTTGAGAAAATGGGAGTAAATGCGAGAAAAACAGAGAAAATCAAAGCACTCCAAAAGCTAAATTAAAATAATCAAAAAAAGGTGTTGACAGTTTGCACTACTTATGGTATAAATATAAAGTGCCTGTTAAGGGTATTATATACCAAGTCATATGGAAAGTGAAGTGTTTTATTTCGCTTTTTATATGCGTTGGTATATTGGGTTATCCTTTCGGGCGCAAAAATAAGAAACGTGTAATGCGTGATTGGAGGCTATCTAATGTCCACATTTATGGCAAATGACAAGACTGTGGAGCGCAAATGGTATATCCTTGACGCTGCTAATAAGCCCTTAGGCCGCACTGCGGCTCAGGCAGCAGTTCTGCTCCGCGGTAAGCACAAACCCAGCTACACCCCGCATGTTGACTGCGGTGACTTCGTCATCGTAATCAATGTTGAAAAGGCAATACTCACCGGCAACAAGCTCGAGCAGAAGTATTACCGTCGTCACTCCGGATGGGTTGGCGGTCTGAAGGAAGTTCAGTACCGTATCCTCATGCAGGAAGATCCGGCAAAGGCAATGGAGCTTGCAGTTAAGGGTATGCTCCCGAGCAACAGCCTGGGAAGAAACGCTCTCAAGCGTCTTAAACCCGTCGTAGGCGAGAATCATGTTCATGCGGCTCAAAAGCCCGTCGCATACGCGGCTGAGTAATCCGGGGAGGTAAAGTGAATTATGTATAAGTCTAAGAAACCTTATTTTTATGGCACAGGCAGAAGAAAATCTTCTGTAGCTCGTGTTCATGTTTATCCCAACGGCAGCGGTGAGATCAAGATCAATGGCCGTACCATCGACCAGTACTTCGGTCTTGATACCCTTAAGCTCATCGTTCGTCAGCCGCTGGTTGCTACCGAAACCCTTGAGAAGGTTGACATCGAAGCAAAGGTTGTCGGCGGTGGCTTCACCGGTCAGGCAGGTGCTATCCGCCACGGTATCGCTCGTGCTCTTCTTGGTCTCAACGAAGAGTTCCGTCCGGTACTTAAGAAGGCAGGCTTCCTGACTCGTGACCCGAGAATGAAAGAGCGTAAGAAGTACGGCTTAAAGGCTGCACGTCGCGCACCGCAGTTCTCAAAAAGATAGTTTGCAAGCATATTCAAGCACTCACTTTCGTGGGTGCTTGTTTTTTTATTGAGATTGTGGTAAAATTTTATAGTATTAATTTAATAGTTCACACAGAGTGTCAACCGTATCGCATTGGATGAGGTTGGTGAAAAGGGAATCAGGTTAGAATCCTGAACGATACCAGTCGCTGTATGTGTTTTGCTTATATTCGTTGACGAAAGTCAGTCATTGGGAAACCGAGAAGGCAGGATATAAGCGCTAAAACATAAGTCAGAAGACCTGCTTTGATGTTGCTCCGCAAGTGCAAAAATATATAGGAGTGATAGTTTCGGTTGTCGCGCTCAACCGGATTGTGACAGACACAGAAAAACACTGCTGTGGTAATTTGAAAAATTACCGCAGTTTTTTTATTTAGGGAACGGAAGATGATTGTATGAATGAATTTAAAACATATCACCCGATTGTGAATTTTATTTACTTCGTGCTGGTAATCGGGTTTAGCTGCTTTTTTATGCATCCGGTGTGTCTTGTGATTTCACTCCTTTGCGCTTTTACATATTCGGTGATGCTAAAGGGTAAAAAGGCTATAAAAACAAATTTAATATATATGCTTCCTATGCTTATTATAATGGCGCTCATAAACCCCGCCTTCAATCACGCGGGTGTTACAATTATAGCCTACTTCCCGAGCGGGAACCCTCTTACGTTGGAATCTATATTCTACGGACTCGCGGCGGCGACGATGATTGTAAGCGTAATATGCCACTTTTCATGCTATAACCAGATTATGACAAGCGATAAATTTATATATCTGTTCGGAAAAGTCATTCCGGCAATGTCACTTGTAATTTCGATGACACTCCGCTTTGTGCCGAAATTTTCAGAACACCTGAGGGTAGTAACAAATGCTCAGAAGTGCATGGGGCGGGATATATCAAAAGGTAGTATAATAAAGCGCCTGAAGAACGCGTTGGATATACTTTCGATTATGATAACGTGGTCGTTAGAAAATGCGATTGAAACCGCGGACAGCATGAAATCCCGAGGCTATGGGCTAAAGGGGCGCACCGCATTTTCAATATTCAGGTTTGATGCTCGCGATAAAAAAGCACTTGCGTGCATCCTAACTTTAGGTGCATATACGCTTGTCGGTAAACTCACAGGCTGCATATCCTTTACTTATTTCCCCGCATTGGATGCGGCGGAAATTACGCCGTTTGGCATAAGTGTATTTATTGCATATTTGCTTCTCTGTATGTGCCCGATAATAATAGAAATTTTGGAGGTGAGAAGATGGAAAGCTTTAAGATTGAAAATTTAAGCTTTACGTATCCAGGCAGAGCGGATAAGGCTCTCTGCGGTATAAATTTGACGGTAAATCAAGGCGAATTTGTTCTGATTTGCGGAAAGTCAGGTTGCGGCAAAACCACGCTTTTAAGGCTTTTAAAGTCTTCTCTCGCACCCGCGGGTGAGATAGACGGAAAAATCTATTTTTACGGAAAAGAACTCGCGTCTTGCGATTTAAAAGAGCAGGCGGCGGGTATTGGCTTTGTTGTGCAGAAGCCGGATAATCAGATTGTGACGGATAAGGTATGGCACGAGCTTGCGTTCGGACTTGAAAGCCTTGGATATAAAACTCCGGAAATCAGAACGCGCGTTGCTGAAATGGCATCGTTTTTCGGGATTGAAACGTGGTTTTACAAGAACGTTGTCGAGCTGTCAGGCGGTCAAAAACAGCTTTTGAATCTTGCATCAATCATGGTAATGCAGCCGTCAGTTCTTATTTTAGACGAGCCTACCAGCCAGCTTGACCCAATTGCCGCACAAGAGTTTTTAAACACCCTAAAGAAAATTAACCGCGAACTTGGAACAAGCGTAATTCTCACCGAGCATCGCCTTGAGGATGCATTCCCCATGGCTGACAGAGTAGTGGTAATGGACGGCGGTAAAATTTTTGCAGATGCTCCACCAAGGGAGATTTGGAAAAGTCTTAAAGCCAAAAACCATGATATAGCGGCGGCACTTCCAACTCCGGTGAGAGTACATAGCGAGGTTGAAAACTCACTTCCGTGTCCGTTAACCGTCAGAGAGGGCAGGCAATGGCTTGAGGAATATTCAAAGTGGAATATATTAAATCCTGCGGTGATTGCTTGTGATAACATGCAAAATAAAAATAGCGATACAGCTATTGAAATTAAAGACGCATGGTTTCGCTATGAAAAGAACTCACCCGACGTTATAAAGGGATTTAATATGATAATCCGAAAAGGCGAGCTTTACGCACTCGTCGGCGGAAACGGTGCGGGTAAAACCACGGCACTGTCACTTATTTCGGGGATTAATACTCCATATCGCGGAAAGGTCCTTTTAAATGGCAAAAACATTTCAGAAATCCCCGGTTTATATAATGGACTTATCGGCTATCTACCGCAAGACTCGCAGAGCGTTTTTGCAAAAAAAACAGTTTACCTTGATTTAATGGAAGCCATAGCGGAGAGCAAAATCGAAAAAGAAGAGAAAGAACAAAAGGTAAGTGATATTGCAACCCTTTGCAATATCGAAAATCTTCTCATGAGACACCCATATGATTTGTCTGGCGGTGAACAGCAGCGTGCAGCGCTTGCGAAGGTGCTTCTTACCGAGCCTGAAATTCTGCTCTTAGATGAGCCGACAAAGGGTATGGACGCACACTTTAAAGCGGAATTTGCAAATATTATCGGAAAGCTTATTAAAAACGGTGTCACGGTTGTTATGGTATCCCACGATATAGAGTTCTGCGCCGAATATGCGGACAGATGCGCCCTGGTCTTTGACGGAAACATTACATCCGAGGGCGCACCGCGTGAGTTTTTCTGCGGCAAGAATTTTTATACAACGGCGGCAAATCGCATGGCAAGAGGGAAACTTCCAAGTGCGGTTCTTGCTGAGGATATAATTTTAGCTTGCGGCGGAAAAACAAAAAAACACGAGGAAAAACCGCAGGATGTGCATGTGTATAAACCTGAAAGCAAAAGCGAAATACATAAAGAAAAAACGAAGAAATTATCCACGGCAAGAATTATAACAGGCTGTCTGTTCTCTATGATTTTTGTCATAGCATCTTTAATTTTGCTTACAGGCGCGGAAATCCCGGGCCTTGCAAGGACGGGACTGTTTAGTGTTGAGACGTTGCAGATAATCGGATTTTCGGTGGCTTTCTTATCTTTTATTCCGCAAAGAGATATTAGAGTTGAAAAAGACAAAACCGCGGAACATAACCAAAAGCTAAAGAAAAGAACACGCTTGGCGGCATTGATGATACTGCTTTTGATACCTCTTACTATTTTTGTCGGCATCTTCTTTTTAGGGGATAGAAAGTATTATTTCATAAGTCTCCTCATTATAATTGAAACTATGATACCGTTTGGTATGGTGTTTGAAGCGAGAAAACCTAAGGCGCGTGAAATTGTCGTGATAAGTGTCCTGTGCGCAATTGCGGTAGCCGGAAAATCTGCTTTTTTCATGTTTCCGCAGTTTAAACCGGTTGTGGCACTCGTTATTATAGCAGGCGTGTGCTTTGGCGGTGAAACCGGTTTTTTGGTCGGTGCGATAACCTGTTTTGTTTCAAACTTTTTCCTCGGTCAAGGTCCATGGACACCCTGGCAAATGTTTGCCTTGGGAATAGTCGGGTTTATAGCAGGGCTCCTTTTTGACAAAGGAATTATAAGAAAAAACAGAGTATCTCTCTGCATTTTTGGGTTTTTGGCAACGCTTATTGTACACGGCGGAATAATGAACCCGGCATCCGTAATTATGTGGCAGCATAACATTAATTGGGAAATGCTCGTGTCCTCATATGTTATGGGGTTTCCTTTTGACTTAATTCTGGCATTTGCAACCGCGTTTTTCCTTTGGTTAATCTCAGCACCTATGATAGAAAAGCTTGAGCGAATAAAGGTCAAATACGGCTTGGTTGAAAAGTAGGATATACAAAAAAGCACCGGTTTGAATTTTCAAACCGGTGCTTAAGCTTTTACATTTTAATTATTCCGAGAACGCTTGCAATTGAGCTTATGAGAATTATAACAAGAATAACAGGCGCGATGTACTTAATAGATATGCGGTAGAGCTTTTGGAGCTTGAAAGAGGAGGATTGCAAAACCTCGTCTTCAATCTTGTTAAGGCCTACAATGCGTGTGATAAATAAGCAAGTAAACAGTGCGGCAATCGGCATCATAAGTGAGTTTGAAAGGAAATCGAAGAAGTCTAAAATTTGCATTCCAAAGATGGTTACAAGCTTCCACGGCCCGTAGCCGAGAACACTTGCGGTGCCGACAATCAGCATGTATACAAAAACCACTATGCAGCAACGAAGACGTGACCACTTAAACTGGTCAACGAGCGTTGCAACGCAGGTCTCCATAAGCGAAATCGAGCTTGTAATTGCGGCAAAAAGCACCATAATGAAGAAAACTGCGCCGATTACATTTCCAAAACCCATGCTCTCAAAAACCTTCGGGATAGTAACAAACATGAGTGACGGACCTGAGTTGAGCGCTTCTGCAGAACCGCCGGAGAAAGCGAAAACCGCAGGGATAATCATAAGACCTGCGAGAAGCGCAATACCTGTATCAAACGCGCCAAGCTGAATGGAGCTCTTTTCAATATCTACATCCTTGTCAATGTACGAACCGTAGGTGATAAGAATACCCATTGCGAGTGACATTGAGTAGAACATCTGCCCCATTGCGGCGACCAAGGTCATTGCGGAGAAGTTCTTGAAGTTGGGGATGAACATGTACTTTACGCCCTCTATCGCACCCGGGCGAGTCACTGAATAAACCGCGATGATTACCGCCAAAACGATAAGAAGCGGCATCATAATCTTTGAGCCGGTCTCGATTCCCTTCTTTACGCCGAAAACAACGAAGAAGAAAGTTGCTAAAGTAAACACTGCAAAGCATATCTCAGAGGAAACCGAGTTTGAAATAAAGCTTCCGAAATATGCATCAGTTGCCAAGAGAGATGAGTTTCCCTTTATATACTCAACAAGGTATTTAACAACCCAGCCACCGATTGCACAGTAGTAGGGGACTATGATTGCAGGAACGATAGCGTTTATCCATGCTCCAGCTTTCATCCACGGCTTTTTGCCAAATGTGCCGAATGCGGCAATCGGACTTTTACCTGTTTTTCTGCCGAGCGCGGTTTCAGTAACTACAAGTGAGTATCCAAAGATGACGATCAAAAGAAGATAAACCAAAATGAAAATGCCACCGCCGTATTGCGCGACAAGGTATGGGAACCTCCAGATGTTTCCCAATCCGACCGCGGAGCCCGCAGTTGCCATGAGATATCCAAGCCTGCCTGAGAATTTTTCGCGTGTGCCCGATGATAATGTACTATTACTCATATTTTCCTCCTATGTACCTTTTGATTTAAATAGTATACCAGTATTTTCGACTAAATTCAATACTTTGCTCAAGAAAACGCTCAGCCGTTGATCACGGCTGAGCAAATGCGTTATTAATTTACAGTGCTTATTCCCTCGACGGAGTCAACCGGAAGAGAGAGTACCGTGCCCTGCGCGGGGGTGCTTGCACCTATTGCGGAAAGAAGGGCCTTCATAATCTGGTTTCTACTTTCTACATGAGTGAGAATTGCGACTATCTCCTTTTCCTGCTTAATGGATATTCCGAAAAATTCGTCCTCATGGTTTGCGTTTATCTTGCGTGCGTGCAGAAGCGTGCCGCCACCTGCACCTGCAGTTTTTGCAGCTTCCATCGCCTGGTCGCTGTAGCCTTGGTTTACTATAGCTAAAATTAAATCGTGTTGCGTGATTTCCATTTGTTTCACTTCCGTTCTTGTGGTTTGACATGAAAGGTTATTGAGTACGCTTGCCGCCATTTTGCTTATGCAGGAAACCGGCATGGTAAAGAGTATACCGTGTCCCTTGCGGCGAAGCTGCAGCTCGGCGCGCAATGCCGCGCGCACATCGGGCAGAACCCCTTCGCTTATAAGGCTTAGGATGAGTGCCTTATTCGTAGATGCAAGGCCAAAGTAATCTAAAATCTCACCGGTTGCGGTTCCTTCTGCCAAAAGTATCATATGGTATGGCAGTTCAAATTCGTTGCATATAGAGATAACCTGCTCGGCTTTTTCGCGGTTTACAATAGTTGCCATAAGCTTTATTGGGTATGAGCATGAACATGGTGATTCCACGGTTAAGACACCTCCGTATCTTCAAAATCGATAAGCTCGTCATCGCTTGCGACCTCAGGTTCGCAAACAGGTGTAGCGTGCTTAGCTTTAATAGTATAATATAGTCCGAACAACTGAATTGTGACAAGCGGGGTCATTGCAACAAGCGCCACAATTCCGAATGCGTCGGTAAGTATGTTTCCACCAACTGCACGGCATGCACCCATGGCAAACGGCAGAAGGAACGTTGCGGTCATAGGTCCGCTGGCTACGCCGCCTGAGTCAAATGCGATACCGGTAAAAATCGGTGGAACAATAAAAGTAAGCGCAATTGCGATTGCATATCCGGGTATAATGAACCAGAACAGCGAAATTCCGGTGAGTATGCGTATCATACCGAGTGACAGAGCAACAACCATGCCGAGCGATAAGCTGTAGAGCAGGGGCTTCTGACTTATTGCACCGCTTGTAATTTCCTCAACCTGACAGACAAGAACGTGCACCGCGGGTTCTGCAGAAACTATGAACCAACCCATTATCATGCTCAATAATATGAGCATCCATGGGTAAGGGGATGCTGCGATAGTCATGCCGATAAAATAACCTGCGGGCATGAAGCCTACATTTACTCCGGTCAGAAAAAGAATAAGCCCGACGGTTGTGTACACAATCCCGATTGCAACTTTTATGCACTGCCTTTTCGGGAATGCGCGAGAGAAAACCTGCAAAAGTATGAAAACGACAATTATCGGCAGAAGTGCAAATATTACTTCAATAAAATAGTGCGGAAATGTTTGGCCAAATTCATTGAATACATCCTGGCTTGTACGCACATTCGGAACAACCGGTGGATGATAGTTTGCAGTGGACGGGTTAAAGAATATGCCGAGAAGCAAAACCGCAAGAATAGGTCCGATGCTTGAAAGGGCAACCATTCCGAAGCTGTCCTCTTGCGTGGAAACATCGTCACTGAGAGAGGCGAGACCTACACCGAGTGCCATTATAAATGGAACGGTTATCGGACCTGTCGTAACACCGCCGGAATCAAACGCGACGGCGAGGAAATCTGCGGGTGCAAATGCTGCGGTTATAAATACAATTCCGTAGAAAACAATCAACAGGTATTTAAGCTTTATTTTAAAAAGCGTGCGCAACAGTGATGTTACGGTAAAAATACCAACACCCGCCGCAACTGTCCAGACAAGCACGGCATTCGGGATTGCAGGAACCTGCTCAGCAAGAACCTGAAGGTCAGGCTCTGCAATTGTTATTATAATGCCGAGTATAAGAAACGCCGGGATAATAAAGCCAAGCTTTTTCGTTCGCGTTACCCTTGCACCGAGAGCGCGTCCCATCGGCATCATTGAAATATCAGCGCCCAATGAGAAAAAGCCCATGCCCATAATGAGCATCATTGCACCTAACAGAAACATCAGCAGCATACTTATAGGCATCGGGGTGATCGTACCACTGAGTATAAATACAATGATGGTAATAGGCAAGACCGAGGACAGAGCCTCTTTGATTTTGCTTTTAAGTTGGCTGTTTATTTCTCTCACCCCTTTAACAGTTGTTGTTATATATTATAAATGATAAATGGGTATATGCGCAAGAGAAAAATGACCTTCGCGAAAGAATCGCAAAGGTCATTTGATGTACTTATAAAATTAGTCGATAACTTTTCCGAAGTAGTCCTCGAAGTTGATGCCGACGGTTTTGCCGATCATCTCCATCTCAGCAATGGTCTTTTCGTTTGCCGGCAGACCTTCCTTCAGCTTTGCAGCGGTAGACTCGAACTCTTTTTCACCGTGGGTGTAGATGCGGGTCTGACCTGCAGCCTTTTCACTGTTGCGCAGCTCGTCGAGCAGAGTGCTCATGCGCTCGCGCATAACCTTCTTATCGCCGAACATACCATAGTCAATTGCCCAGAAGGACTCGGAGGTATCACCGTTTCCACAGTGGGAAACATGGTTTGAAGTAACGCCACCGGAAAGGATAGCAGTCATAACCTCAACGATAAGACCTAAGCCGTAGCCCTTGTGAGAGCCGGTCTCCTCAGAAGAACCGCCGATGGGGAGAATTCCGCCGCCTGCCTTGTTGATGATGTTCTGGATAACTTCGCCTGCGTTGTTGGTGTCACGACCTTCAGCGTCAACAACCCAACCCATCGGCAGGGGCTGACCCTTCTTATTGTAAACCTCAAGCTTGCCGCGCGGAACAACCGTGGTAGCTACGTCGTAGAGGAACGGAACCGGATCAGCCGGCATGGAGAATGCAATCGGGTTGGTACCGAGCATAGCGTTCTTGCCGTTGGTCGGGATCATGATAGCCTCGGTATTGGTAAAGCACATACCGATCATATCAGCCTCAGCAGCCATTCTGGTGTAGTAACCTGCAATACCGTAGTGGTTTGAATGATTTACTACAACCGCGCCAAAACCGTACTTCTTAGCCTTTTCAATAGCCATGTTCATAGCCATTTTTGAAACAACCTGTCCCATAGCCATCTTAGCGTCGATAACTGCGGAGAGGGGAGTTTCGTGAATGATTTCCGGCTCAGCCTTCGGGCAGATAAGACCCTCCTCGATGCCATTGTGGTAACGAATCAGGCGCTGAATACCGTGTGACTCAATGCCATAGAGGTCAGCCATGAGCAGAACATCAGTGATGTCCTCAGCCTGGGTCTGAGTAAAACCATATCCCTTAAACAAGTCTGTGCAGAATTTACGTGTTGCGCTTTCAGGTAATTTATAATATGCCATAATTTTGTCGACTCCTTTCTTAAATCAACAATGATAATACCACTTTTTGATAAAAGTGTCAATCATTTTACATTATAAAGTAAAATAAAAAAGAAAAACTATTTACAACTACAAAAAAGTATGGTAGAATATTGAAGCTTAGTGCAAAGCCCTCGATCTCAGTTTTGGGATATAACCTGTATTGTCACATCAGGTATTTCACCCACCCTTTACCGCGATCGGCGGGTAAATCTATAAAGAAAGGTGAATGTAATCATGATTCGTAAGGAACAGAAAACTGCGGTCATCGAAAACAATCGTACCCATGCAACCGATACCGGCTCACCGGAAGTACAGATTGCTATCCTGACCGAGCGGATTTCTCAGCTGACCGAGCATCTTAAGATCCACCACAAGGATAACCATTCCCGCCGTGGCCTGCTTAAGATGGTTGGTAAGCGCCGCAGCCTGCTCAACTACCTTGCAAAGAAAGATATTGAGCGCTATCGTGCAATAGTTGCAAAGCTTGGCTTGAGAAAGTAAGTGGAAAAGTAAGGGTAAGGGTACGGTAAATGCCGTTTCCTTGCCCTTCCCTTGTCTGAGGGGATAGACAAGCGCGGTCATGTTTAGCAGTTGAACCTGCTCCCGATGTGATGATCGGAGGCAATTTCAAATGCTAAACCCGCGTCTCCGTTCAGGCGAGAAAAGAAAGTATAAAGAAGGAGATGTTAAAAAATGAAAAAGATGGAATTTAGCAACTACCATGTTTATCAAACTGAGCTTGCAGGCCGTCCTCTTATCGTTGAAACCGGTAAGGTCGCAGGTCTTGCAAACGGCTCATGCCTTGTGCGTTACGGTGAGACTGTAGTCCTCGTAACTGCTACCGCTTCAGCAAAACCCCGTGCAGGAATTGATTTCTTCCCGCTCTCAGTTGACTTTGAAGAGCGTCTATACTCCGTAGGTCGTATCCCGGGCAGCTTCATGCGCCGTGAGGGTCGTCCGTCCGAGCGCGCAATCCTGTCCTCACGTCTGATTGACCGCCCGATTCGTCCGCTCTTCCCGCACGATATGCGCAACGATGTCGCAATCGCTTGCACGGTTCTGAGCGTGGATAAGGACAACGCACCCGAAATCGTAGCTATGATAGGCACCTCCGTGGCTATCTCAATTTCCGATATTCCGTGGAACGGCCCGATTGCCGGCGTAAGCGTAGGATATGTTGACGGTAAGTTTGTCATCAACCCGACCTCCGCCGAGCGTGAGAAGAGCACTATGAACCTCACTGTTGCAGGTTCTGCCCAGAAGGTCGTCATGATCGAAGCCGGCGCTGACCAGATTCCGGAAGATACAATGTTTGACGCTATTATGACCGCTCATGAGGAAATCAAGAAGATTGTTTCTTTCATTGACGGTATCAAGGCAGAAATCGGAAAAGCAAAGTTTGATTACGAGAAAGCTCCGTTTGACGATGAACTCTTTGCCGCTGTTAAAGAGTACTCAATCGACAAGGTTCGCTACTGCATGGACACCGATGACAAGCTCATCCGTGACGAGCGCCTTAAAGAGCTGACCGCAGAGCTTATTGAGAAGTTTAGCGAGCAGTTCCCCGAGTGTGAGACTTACCTCGGCGAATGCCTGTATAAAATTCAGAAGATTGTCGTCCGAGAGTGGTTGCTCCAGGGCAAGCGCGTTGACGGACGTGCAATGGATGAGGTTCGTCCGCTTGCAGCAGAGGTTGGTATCCTGCCGCGTACCCATGGCACCGGCTTGTTTACCCGCGGTCAGACACAGGTTTTGACTGTTGCAACCCTCGGCACTATTGCTGACCAGCAGAAGCTTGATACTATCTACGAAGAAGAGTTCAAGCGCTATATGCATCACTATAACTTCCCGTCCTACTCAGTAGGCGAGGCTCGTCCGAGCCGCGGACCGGGCCGTCGTGAAATAGGCCACGGTGCGCTTGCTGAGCGCGCTCTCGAGCCGGTTATCCCGTCTGAGGACGAGTTCCCATATTGCATCCGCCTTGTAAGTGAGGTGTTAAGCTCAAACGGTTCAACCTCTCAGGGTTCTATTTGCGGCTCCACACTTGCACTTATGGATGCAGGCGTTCCGATTAAAGCACCGGTTGCGGGTATCTCCAGCGGTCTTGTAACCGATGGTGACAAGTGGCTTACCTTTACTGACATCCAGGGCGTAGAGGACTTCTACGGCGATATGGACTTTAAGGTTGCAGGCACAAAAGAGGGTATCACCGCTATCCAGATGGACCTTAAGATTGACGGTCTTACACCTGAAATTATCAAGAACGCTCTTGAAACTACTCACGTTGCAAGAAATCACATCATCGACGAAGTAATTCTCAAGGCTATTCCTGCACCTCACGAGGACGTATCGAGATGGGCACCCAAGATGATTACCACCAAGATTGACCCCGAAAAGATTAGCGAGGTTATCGGTAAGGGCGGTAAGGTTATTCAGAAGATTTGTGCAGATACGGGTGCTAAGGTTGATATTGAGGACGACGGCAGCGTTTACATTTCTGGAATTGAGCAGAGCGCTTGCGAGAACGCAAAGAAGATGATTGAGGCTATAGTCCTTGATCCGGAAGTCGGCGCGCTCTACTACGGTAAGGTAGTCCGTATCCTGCAATTTGGCGCATTTGTTGAGCTTGCTCCGGGTAAG
>JAZRUF010000037.1:0-4826 GCA_045652405.1 Eubacteriales bacterium
GAACGACATGGCTACGATCCGACTTACAGAACACTTCTCCGGGGTCAAGTTTACTGCCGCAAAACTCACAAAACATAAAAATCCTCCTATTTATGAAATATTTTAACTTTATAAGTTAAATATAGCATATCGTGTTTAAAATGGCAATCTTTAAAGTCGAAATTTATCATGTTTTTGGTGTTAATACAGCAAATGCACAAAAAAACAGGAGTGGAAATTTCCACCCCTGTTTTAATTTGTCTAATTATTTAATTAGTCAAGTTCCTTAATTCTAGCCTGTGCAGCTGCAAGACGAGCGATCGGCACACGGAAGGGAGAACATGATACATAATCAAGACCGATAGTATGGCAGTATTCAACTGATACGGGGTCACCACCGTGCTCACCGCAGATACCGCAGTGCATTTCGGGACGTACTTTCTTACCAAGCTCAACTGCCATTTCCATAAGCTTACCAACACCTGTCTGGTCAAGCTTTGCAAAGGGATCGTTTTCGAAAATCTTTGCATCGTAGTAAGCATCGAGGAACTTACCAGCATCGTCACGAGAGAAACCGTAAGTCATCTGTGTAAGGTCGTTTGTACCGAAGCAGAAGAATTCAGCTTCTGCAGCGATAACATCTGCTGTAAGAGCAGCTCTGGGGATTTCGATCATTGTACCAACTTCGTACTTAAGTTCGATGCCTGCATCAGCGATTTCAGCATCAGCTGTAGCAACAACGTCGTTCTTAACATACTTAAGTTCTTTGATATCGCCAACAAGGGGAATCATGATTTCAGGAACGATGTTCCAATCAGGATGAGCCTTCTTAACATTGATAGCAGCACGGATAACTGCCTTTGTCTGCATCTTAGCAATTTCAGGATATGTTACTGCAAGACGGCAACCACGGTGACCCATCATGGGGTTGAATTCGTGGAGAGAAGCGATGATAGCCTTGATATCAGCAACGCTCTTACCCTGAGCCTTTGCAAGTGCTTCGATGTCAGCTTCTTCAGTGGGAACGAATTCGTGAAGCGGAGGATCGAGGAAACGGATAGTTACAGGGAATCCGCCGAGAGCCTCATAAAGAGCTTCAAAGTCGCCCTGCTGATATGGGAGAATTTTATCAAGAGCAGCCTCTCTTGCCTCAACAGTATCCGAGCAAATCATTTCACGGAAAGCGGCGATTCTCTCAGCCTCAAAGAACATGTGCTCGGTACGGCAGAGACCGATACCTTCTGCACCAAGTTCGCGAGCTTTTTTAGCATCTGCAGGAGTATCTGCATTGGTTCTTACCTTAAGGGTTCTAAACTCGTCTGCCCACTCCATAATTCTTCCAAACTCGCCTGCTATTTCAGCGTCAACCGTCGGGATAATACCGTCATAAATATTACCGGTTGAACCGTCAATTGAAATATAATCGCCCTCGGTATATGTCTTGCCGCCAAGAGTGAACTTTTTATTTTCTTCGTCCATGTTAATGTCACCGCAACCGGATACACAACAAGTACCCATGCCACGTGCAACAACAGCCGCATGAGAAGTCATACCGCCGCGAACTGTAAGGATACCCTGAGAAGCCTTCATGCCTGTAATATCCTCAGGTGAAGTTTCAAGACGCACAAGAACAACCTTCTCACCTCTTGCGTTCCATGCCTCAGCATCCTCAGCTGTAAATACAACTTTACCGCAAGCAGCACCAGGAGATGCGCCCAGACCCTTACCCATCGGAGTAGCAGCTTTGAGTGCCTTTGCATCAAACTGCGGATGCAAGAGAGTATCAAGGTTTCTCGGGTCAATCATTGCAACTGCTTTTTTCTTATCAATCATGCCCTCGTCAACAAGGTCGCATGCAATTTTAAGAGCCGCTTTAGCAGTTCTCTTACCGTTACGAGTCTGCAACATGTAAAGTTTTTTATTCTCAATGGTAAACTCCATGTCCTGCATATCTCTGTAGTGGTCTTCGAGTATTTTGCAAACTTTATTAAACTCTTCAAATGCTTCCGGGAACTTTTCTGCCATCTGAGCAATAGGCATCGGGGTACGTACACCTGCAACAACGTCCTCGCCTTGTGCGTTTACAAGGAACTCACCCATAAGGCCGGGCTCTCCTGTTGCCGGGTCACGCGTAAACGCAACGCCGGTACCGCAATCATCACCCATATTACCGAAAGCCATCATCTGAACGTTAACCGCGGTGCCCCATGAATACGGAATATCATTGTCACGACGGTAAACGTTTGCACGCGGGTTATCCCATGAACGGAATACCGCTTCTACAGCACCCATGAGCTGCTCTTTCGGGTCAGATGGGAAATCCTTACCGATTTTTGATTTATATTCAGCTTTAAACTGCTCTGCAAGAGTTTTAAGGTCATCTGCAGTCAGGTCAATATCATTTTTAACGCCTTTAGCTTCTTTCATTTCGTCAATAAGCTGCTCAAAATACTTTTTACCGACTTCCATAACTACGTCAGAGTACATCTGGATAAATCTTCTGTAGCAATCGTAAGCCCATCTTGCGTTTCCGCTTTTTTCAGCCATTGCTTCGACAACATCCTCATTAAGACCGAGGTTTAATATGGTATCCATCATACCCGGCATGGAAGCTCTTGCACCTGAGCGAACGGAAACGAGCAGCGGATTTTCTTTATCCCCGAATTTCTTGCCGCAAACTTCTTCCATCTTACCGATAAATTCCATAATCTGAGCCTGAATTTCATCGTTGATTTTGCGACCGTCCTCATAATACTGCGTACAGGCTTCAGTAGTAATAGTAAAGCCCTGCGGCACAGGAAGGCCGATAGCAGTCATTTCAGCAAGGTTCGCACCTTTACCGCCGAGAAGGTTTCTCATAGTAGCATTGCCTTCGGAAAACATGTACACAAATTTAGTCATTAAACATCCTCCTTCGAATAAACAATTCAAGAATTGTTTACTGATTTAATCAGTAGATATAGTATAACATATATTCGCATCAATTGCACGCATTTTTTTAATTTCTTCCAATAAAAGAATTTAAATACTTTTATATATAATTTTTCATAAATAAACTCGTTTTGGTTTACTTGAAAGCCATACTAAAATAGTCAAAATCAAAACAATTGCCCATGGAGACATCCACGTTACGGATATCCCAAACACTGCTGTTATTATATTTGATGCATTAAAAGTTATATGCATTAAAATCGAATTCCAAAGATTTTTGCTGCGTATCCTTATAAAGCCTAAAATAAGACCGAGGATCAAAGAATACATGCCTTGCACTAGGTTACCATGAGATACCCCAAAGAGAATAGACGTAACAACCAGAGCTCCGATTGGTGTTATAACCTTGCCTAGCGAAGAAATAAGAACTCCCCTGAACACAACTTCTTCAACAATAGGCGCAACAATCAATGTAACAGCTAAAAGAAGAAAAACATTTCCTTCGCGCATCCACTCCATCTGCTGCTCGTACTGCGTTATAACATCAGTCATTGGTTTTAAGTTTTCCAGTAAAACCGTAATAAGACCGTGAGCGACAAAACCTGCGGCAATTGAAGCGAGTGCATTTATAAAATTCAATCCATGCATACCTGCATATTTTGAGAGCTTAATACGCTTGCTTCTGCATGCCAGCCAATATATTAATAACACAGCGAGATTTGATAATAATATACCCAGTGCAATCTCTGATTTAACAAGGTTCATGACCTCATTAAAAAACTCTGCGTTTTCCGCCTGCATATGATTTGATATGTACTCAAGGCCGATAACAACAGCAGAAACAGCCACTGCAGAAATATTACCCAAAAGACCGGAAAATAAATATATAATATAATACATAAAAGCTTCAAACAAAGCCATTATCTTATTTCTCATCGCTGTCTCCCCTTTTATTTAAAAGCTTGTTTTAACTCTCATTTACTGGTATAATAACATCGCAAGTAATACTAAAAGAACGTGAGGTCTGCAAATCATGAAAAAATTGCTGGTAGTTGTTGACTATCAAAATGATTTTGTATGCGGAAGTTTAGGTTTTCCCGGTGCACGCGAAATAGAGGCTTCCATTTGTGAGAAGATCGAAAAATATCACGCTGAAGGCTCGGACGTACTTTTCACCTTTGATACTCATTTTGAAAATTATCCATCCACACAGGAAGGTCGTAATTTACCGATAGCGCATTGCATTGACCAATGTGACGGTTGGCAGTTGTACGGCAACGTAGCCAATCTTCGTTTAAAAAGTGATTACACTATATCTAAGCACTGCTTCGGCTCAATAGACCTTGCAAATTTTCTTCTGAAAAATCAATATGACAGAATAGAGTTCGTAGGTGTTGTAACCGACATTTGCGTTATATCCAACGCGGTAATTGCAAAGGCAGCTTTGCCTGAAGCTGAAATTATAATAGATGCCGCCTGCGTTGCATCAAATAATGAGACTGCCGGCAAAAAGGCATTAGACGTAATGGCAGGGTTGCAGATGACGATATTAAACGCCTGACATAGTATAAAACAAATACGCAAAAAATTCAACATAAAATGCCTTTGAAAAATCAAAGGCATTTTTAACGTCCTAAACATCTGCTAACAAAATCTTCTATTATTTTCTTGTAGCGATCTTCGTCTGTTATATAACTTAGTCCATGACCTGCGCCTTCAAATGTTTCAAGCACCGCATTATCCCCGCAGTGTTCCAAAATTTCATGGCTCATATGGTACGGCACAAATCTGTCGTCATCCCCATGGATAATTAAAATTGGTTTTGTACTCGCCTTAACTGCGCAGAGTATCTCCCCGTCTTTCAAATCTATTCCGCCGTACAGTTTCGCGCCAATTTTAATAAACGGATACACAAT
>JAZRUF010000038.1:0-28683 GCA_045652405.1 Eubacteriales bacterium
TCATCCGAGTGAGGTATCCGCAACACTAAAAACCGTAAAGGAAATGGATTACAAGCGTGTAATATGCGTATTTCAGCCGCATACCTATACGCGTACTGCAGCACTCAAGGATGAGTTTATTAAAGCTCTCTCTCATGCTGATAAGGTTTTTTTGGCGCATATATATGCAGCGAGGGAGAAAAACACAATCGGTATAAGCTCTCAGGTGATTGCCGACGGTATAGACGGTGCAGAGTATATTGAGTCCTTCGAGGGACTTAAGGAAAGAATTACTGAGTTTGCTGAGCCCGATGATTTGATTTTGACAATGGGAGCCGGCGATATTTACAAAGTCGGTGAAATGCTCGTTAATGAAAAATAAAATCAGTAGGAGAGGAGACTTTAAACATGAAAAATATTCTCGGTATTGATATAGGCGGAAGCACAACGAAAATAATCGGATACCGTGATGGTAAGATTTTTTCTCCGCTTCTTGTGAAAGCGAATGACCCTAAGGCTTCGCTCTACGGTGCTTTCGGCAAGTTTATAAGTGAAAACAATTTGAGCCTTGACGATGTAGAAAAAGTTATGATAACAGGTGTGGGCTCAAGTGTTATATCCGATAAGCTCTTTAACATCCCTATAAAGAGGATAGATGAATTTAAGGCTATCGGTCGTGGCGGTTTGTTCCTGAGCGGACTTGACAAGGCGATTATCGTAAGCATGGGGACAGGTACGGCGTTCGTCGCGGCCAACAAGGATGTTATCCGACATGTCGGCGGAAGTGGCGTAGGCGGCGGAACCTTGCTTGGACTTTCAAACAGAATGCTCAATGTGCGTGATTTTGATGATATTGTAGAAACTGCAAAAAATGGCGATTTAAGCCAAATAGACTTGCTGATTTCCGATATAAGCTCGGAGGATGTAGGAAATCTTAAAGAGCATGTCACGGCTTCAAATTTCGGCAAAATAAGCGACCTTGCAACAAGTGGCGATTTAGCGCTCGGAATTATAAATTTGGTGTTCCAAACAATCGGTGTAATGTCCGTTTTTGCGTCATATGTTGAGGGGACGAAGCATATTGTACTTACCGGAAATCTTACCAATGTGCCACAGGCGCGGGAAATTTTTGAAGTTATGCAGTCACTCTACGGAGTGGAGTTTATAATACCGAATCATTCGGAGTTTTCTACGGCAACCGGAGCCGCGCTTTCTTACGCTACAGAGGAGTAATTAATTATGAAAACATCGCGATTAATACCGCAGGAGGAGCTTTTGCGGCAAAGAGAATATATGAAGCGTGTACGCGAGCTCGGCGGCGATCGGGTGCGGTATGCCATGGTGGATACATATGGCTGTCAGCAAAATGAGGCAGACAGCGAGCATATTCGCGGTATGCTAAGGGAAATGGGTTATGTAAAAACCGACGATGAGAAGTTAGCGGATGTAATTATCCTCAACTCGTGCGCGGTGCGTGAGCATGCCGAAATGCGTATTCTGGGAAACACAGGCGCGCTGCGGCATATCAAAAAGAATAAGAAGGATATGGTTATAGGTATCTGCGGCTGCATGGCGCAGGAACAGCACATGGCGGAGAAAATTAAAAAAAGCTATCCCTATGTAAATCTTGTTTTCGGCACGCACGCACTTTATCGCTTTCCTGAGCTTTTATATAGGACTCTTACCGGCAAAAAAAGGGTCTTTGAGGTATTTGACTCGGAAGGCGTGATTGCTGAGGGCTTGCCGGTTGAGAGAAGCGATGACATCAAAGGCTGGGTTTCGGTAATGTACGGTTGCAATAACTTTTGCTCATACTGTATCGTTCCGTATGTGCGCGGACGTGAAAGAAGCCGTGACCCCGAAGCTGTGCTTGATGAGGTACGTGGTTTAATTGCCTCAGGCATTAAAGATATTACGTTTTTAGGGCAGAATGTAAATTCATACGGCAAGGACTTAGACTGCGGTGTTGATTTTTCAGATTTACTCAGAATGACGAATGACTTGCCGGGTGATTTCAGAATACGTTTTATGACGAGCCATCCTAAGGATGCGAGCAAAAAACTCTTTGAGACTATGGCTGAGTGTGACAAAGTTTCAAAGCATATTCATTTGCCGTTCCAGTCGGGAAGTGACCGCATATTAAAACTCATGAACCGGCATTATGACAGAAAACAGTATTTAGAGCTTATTGAGTACGCACGCAAGCTTATGCCTGATATTTCTATAACAAGTGATATAATTGTGGGTTTCCCTGGGGAGACCGAGGAGGATTTTGAGGACACGCTTTCTTTAATTAAAGAAGTTGAGTTTGACGCACTTTTTACATTCTTATACTCCAAACGCCAGGGAACGCCTGCTGCAACAATGGAGGATAACACACCCGATGCAGTAAAAAAAGAGCGTTTTGAAAGGCTACTTGCGGTTCAGAATAAGGTGGCAGAGAAGAAAAATAAGCTCCTTGCAGGGAAAAAAGTCAGCGTTCTTATTGAGCGCGAAGAGGATGCGACTGCCGAGCTTAATTTGCTTGCAAGAACAGATGAAAACCGCCCAATGCGTGTTCACGGTGAAGCATCTCTTGTAGGAAAATTCGCTCAGGCAGAAATAACAAAATGTGTTAAATGGTCTATGGAAGGCATACTTATACGATAAAGGGATAAGGGGAAATAAGAATGGCAAAGTTTTCGCCGATGATGACGCAATATCTTGAAATAAAAAAAGAATACAGTGACTGTATTTTATTTTTCAGACTTGGCGATTTCTACGAAATGTTCTTTGAAGATGCCAAGATAGCATCTGAGGCGCTCGAAATTGCGCTGACCGGACGTGAATGCGGGCAGGAGGAGCGTGCGCCAATGTGCGGTGTTCCGTACCATGCCTGCGAAACATATATTGCGCGTCTTATTTCAAAAGGATATAAGGTCGCTATTTGTGAGCAGACAGAGGACCCGGCCCAGACAAAGGGGATTGTTAAACGCGAGGTAGTAAGAATTGTGACCCCCGGAACAATTGTTGAAGCCAATATGCTCGATGATTCAAAAAATAACTTTATATGCGCGGTATGCTCAAAAAACAGTCAGTACGGCTTGTGCTTTGCTGATATTTCAACCGGCTCGGTCTACGCGCTTTCGCTTGAAGCGGACGCAAGCGAGGAAAAGCTTATCAGTGAAATCGGAAAGCTTGCTCCGAGTGAGGTTATAGTGGACGCAAACATTGCAAAAAGCAAAGCAGTAATGGAGTTTTTAGTAAATAAGCTCCAAATTTCGGTTTCCGCGGGGCTTGAGAGCCTATTTGAAAGAAATACGGCAATTCTTTCTCTTATGACTCAGTTTAATATTAAAGAAGTTGAAGAGATAGGTATTGTGCACGAGTCGGTTCTTGTCGAGGCGGTTGGTGCGCTTATAGGGTATTTGCGCAATACCCAGAAAAAAGCGCTTATGAATATAAATCACATCAATTTCTACAGCCGGGATGAGCATATGCAGCTTGACCTTACAGCGCAGAGAAATCTTGAGCTTGTTGAAACAATGAGAAACAAAGAGAAAAGAGGCTCTCTCCTGTGGGTGCTCGATAAAACCAAAACCGCTGCCGGCGGAAGAATGCTTCGTCAATGGATGGACAAGCCTTTGATGAACGTATCTGCAATTGGGCAAAGGCTCGACGCTGTTGAGGAGCTTTGTCAGAAGACCATAGTTCGTGAGGAAATGGCGCAGGCACTTAAATCGGTCTTGGATATGGAACGTCTGCTTGGGAAAATGCTTTATGGCACTGCAAACGCATGTGATTTAAATGCGATTGCTCAAACTCTCAGTGTGGTTCCGGGTATTAAAGCGCAGCTTTATGACCTTACTGCATTTGAGTTTCATGCTATTGACAAAGAGCTTGAGAACTTATCCGAGGTTTATAATCTTATACGCAGTGCAATTGCCGATAATCCGGCAGTGTCCGTTAAAGACGGAAATATAATACGCGAGGGGTATAACGCAACCGTAGATGAGTTGCGTCATATACTGCAAAACGGTAAAGCGTATATTGCAAAAATTGAAAGTCAAGAGAAGGAAAAAACCGGAATAAAGAATTTAAAAATCGGCTACAACCGTGTTTTCGGGTATTACATAGAGGTAAGTAAATCCAATATAGATATGGTTCCGGATACATATATACGAAAACAAACCCTTGCAAACGGTGAGAGGTATTTTACCGAAGAGCTAAAAGAAATGGAGAGCACCATTCTTGGTGCTCGAGACCATGATGTTGAGCTTGAATATGAGCTGTTTAGCCACGTATGCACTGAGGTTCTAAAATGTATCGAGAGCATAAAGAAAACCGCAAGTGCTCTTGCACATCTTGACGTGCTTATCTCTCTCTCAAAGGTCGCATCAGATAATGGATATGTAAAACCGATTGTCGACCAGTCGGATGTGATAAGTATCAAGGACGGCCGTCACCCTGTGGTTGAGAAAATGCTATTAGACAGCTTGTTTGTACCCAATGACACTGAGCTTGATTGCGCAAATAACCGCATGTCAATAATAACCGGTCCGAATATGGCGGGTAAATCTACGTATATGCGTCAGGTGGCATTAATTGTATTTATGGCTCAGATTGGTTCATTCGTTCCGGCTAAAAGTGCGCATATCGGCGTGGTGGATAAAATTTTCACACGAATAGGTGCATCGGACGACTTAACATCCGGTCAGTCTACCTTTATGGTCGAAATGAGTGAAGTGGCGGATATAATACGTAATGCTACTTCTAAAAGCCTGCTGCTTTTAGATGAAATAGGCAGAGGAACATCCACGTTTGACGGAATGTCTATAGCGCGCTCAGTTATTGAGTATACGGTAGACAAGGAAAAAATTGGGGCAAAAACTTTGTTTGCAACGCATTATCATGAGCTTACGGACATGGAAAACGAGATTGAGGGTATTAAAAACTATAATATAGCGGTTAAAAAACGCGGGTTTGACATTACGTTTCTCCGGAAAATTGTCAGAGGGCGCGCGGATGAAAGTTACGGTATTGAGGTTGCAAAGCTTGCCGGCTTGCCTGAAGAGGTCATAAACCGCTCAAAAGAAGTTTTGGATATGCTTGAAGCCGGTGAGGCGGAAAGCGTGCCATACCGCCGGTTTGAAGAAATGAAGGTTTCCGAACTGAGCGGTGCAGAGAGTGAGATTTTAGAAAAGCTCTGCACGATTGATGCAAATACACTCTCTCCGATAGAGGCGCTAAATGAAATCTTTGAGCTTTCAAATAAAGCAAAAATAGCACAGGAGCAAAATCAACAGTAAAACGGAAAAAAAGGGGTGAAATTATGGCTGATATTCATGTGCTTTCTCCACATGTCGCTAATCTAATAGCTGCAGGTGAAGTGGTTGAAAGACCTGCGTCCGCCGCAAAAGAGCTTGTTGAAAACGCAGTTGATGCGGGTGCGGATGCGATTACCGTGGAAATTAAAAACGGTGGAATTGCATATCTGCGCGTGACGGATAACGGTTGCGGAATCAGCCGTGAGGACGTACCTAAAGCGTTTATGCGCCACTCTACGAGCAAGATAAGAAACGAGGAAGACCTTTCCCATATCGGGACCTTAGGATTTCGCGGTGAAGCACTCGCGGCGATAGCTTCTGTGTCAAAAATAGATTTACTTACAAAGCGTTTAGAAGATGAAATCGGTGTTAGCTTGCATCTTGAGGGCGGAAGCTCAGGGAAGTTAGAGGAAGCCGGCTGCCCAGACGGTACTACGATAGTAGTCAGAAACTTGTTTTACAATACTCCTGCGCGAATGAAGTTTTTAAAGCGTGACGTAACCGAAGGTGCAGCGGTTGAAAGCGTAGTTATATCTGCCGCTCTCTCGCACCCGGAAATATCGTTTAAATTTATCCGCGAGGGAAGGCAAGTGCTCAATACCCCCGGCGATAATGATTTAAAATCGTGTATATACAGCTTGTTTGGGCGTGACTTGGCAAACGGAATGCTTTGCGCCAAAAGCAGTATTGATGCTGTAAAGGTTTCGGGATTTGTTTCAAAGCCAATCAATTCACGTGGAAACCGAATGATGCAATACTTTTTTGTAAACGGACGACCGATAAAATCAAAGCTTCTTTCGGCGGCCTTGGATGAGGCGTATAAGAACTCGCTTATGAAGGGTAAATATCCTACATGTGTTCTTTTTATAGATATGCCGCTTGAGCAGGTGGATGTTAATGTCCATCCGGCTAAAACTGAGGTTAAATTTGCAAGAGAGCGTGAAATATTTGATGCGGTTTTATTTGCCGCAAAATCAGGACTCAGTGAGGATAACGGAAAGTGCGAGGCACGGTTTGAAAAAAGAGAGCCTGAGCCGATTATAAAGAGTCAACCAGAAAGAGTGCCTGAAACGATAACTCCTGTTATACCGCGCATTAATCCGCAGGTTAGGGTATTCGGGCGGAATGAAAATTCAAACCTTACCTTACGCCAAAACCTGCCTGAGATGCCGTATAGCTCACCGCGCAAGGTTGAGAGGGCTACTATAAATTCTGCATTTAAGCAGGAAGAAATGAGCCTGCCTAAAAATGATTTTATGGAAGCAGAGTCGACCAAAGAGAAAATCGTCCTGCAGACACATAAAGAAGATGTGAAAAAGCCTGCTGAAACCGCTGCAGAAGAAATACTTTCCGAGGTACAAGCCAATGATTGGCGAGTTGTCGGCGAAGTGCTAAACACATATATTATTGTTGAGCAGGGCGAGTCTGTTTTGCTTATTGATAAACACGCAGCGCATGAGAGAATAATTTTTAATAACCTCTCCAAAGGTGAAAATCGGATTCAAAGCCAGATGCTGATAACTCCGGTTATCGTTACGGCTACGCGTCAGGAGGTTGTCGCACTCATTGAAAATAAGGAGAGGCTTGAAAGCATAGGCTTTGAAATTGATGAGTTTGGGGATGACAGTGTTGCAGTGCGCAGATTGCCCGACGGAATTAGTGAGGGTGAATGCGAAGCGGTTATAAATGAAATTTCGCAATCGCTTTTGGATGGAAAAACACCGGGTTCACCGGAAAAGCTTGAGGCGGTTTTCCATTCGGTTGCATGCAAAGCCGCCATTAAAGCGGGAAAAAAGAGTGAATTTCAAGAGCTTAAGCAGATAGCTGACCGGGTTATGAGTGATTCAAAAATAAGATACTGTCCTCACGGACGACCGGTCACGGTTGAAATGACCCGCTATCAACTTGAAAAGCAATTTAAACGGGTGACCTGATGAAAAGAAAACCATTGATATGTATAGTCGGACCCACTGCATCGGGTAAAACCGCGCTGTCGTTGGCGCTTGCGGAGGCCGTAAACGGTGAAATTGTATCAGCCGATTCCATGCAGATATATAAATCCATGAATATAGGTACTGCAAAACCTGACATGGAAGAGCGTATGGGAATTGTGCATCATATGATGGATGTAATTGAGCCATGGGAAGCATATTCTGTTGCAAGATATGTAAGTGAAGCATCCGCAGTTATTGACGGTATACACGAGCGGAAACATATGCCGATTGTAGTCGGAGGGACCGGGCTTTATGTGGACAGTCTTTTGCGCGGAATGGATTTTGCCGCCCAGCCGAGTGATGAGGAGTATCGCAAAAACCTAGAAAAACTTGCTGATGATGAAGGTGGCGAGAAGCTTCTTGAGATGTTGCGAGGAGTTGACCCGGAGCAAGCGGAGAAACTGCACAAAAACGATATAAAACGCATTATCAGAGCTCTCGAGGTTTATCATGTTACAGGCGAGTGCATTTCCGAGCATAATCGCAAAACCAAAGATTACACAAAAAAATACAATGCGTGTATCATCGGAATAACGTACAGAAACAGAGAGATTTTATACGACCGCATTAATATGCGCGTCGATAAAATGCTTAAGGACGGTATTTTAGATGAGCTGCGCGAACTTTTGTTAAGTGGTATAGATAAAACTGTTACAGCGTTCCAAGCGATAGGATATAAGGAATTAATGCCGTATATTGAAGGTAAGTGTACCCTCAATGAGGCAAGCGAAAGCCTTAAGCAGGCAACGCGCCGATATGCTAAAAGGCAATTGACATGGTTTAGAAGAAATCCTGATATTAATTGGATTTATGCAGATGAAATGGAAAATTTTTCCGAGCTTTTACACGCTTCGACTAATTTCATACGTTCTTGCGGTATAATAGAAGATGAAAATTAGTAAAAAGGAAGCGATAAAATGCAAAAGACAAGTAATCTTCAGGAAGTATTTTTAAATTACGGACGTAAAGAGCGTGTTCCGATGACGGTTTTTCTGATGAACGGTTTTCAGATGCGCGGCACAATAAAAGCGTATGATAACTTTACGCTGGTGCTTGATGTAGACGGACGAGAGCAGTTAATTTATAAGCACGCGATTTCGACGATTATCCCGGCAAGGTCTGTGCCGCTTATGCAGGCTGATGCCGAAAGGGAGGTAGTGCAGGTGGAGTAATCACCTGCGGAAAATTATGAAGCAAGGGCATTTTTTAACTACAATTATAGCTTCGGTTTTTGCACTTTTTATCATTGCATATATGGGAATGCAGATATGGAGATGGGCGTATAATCCGGTCCAGACCGTCAGCGCTGTGTACATAGAAACCGATGATGTTGTTGAGCTTAACGGATTTATTGTTCGCGATGAGAAGGTAGTTTCCGCTGCCGCATCAGGTTCACTTGAAATGGTTGTAAATGAAGGTGAGCGCGCGGGAAAAGGCGATATAATTGCCGCGGTTTATGCTAACGACAAAGCACTTGAAAATCACAGGAGAGTAACCGAAATTGATGGGCGAATAGCTCAGCTCAATGAGCTTATAAACCAGGGTAACGAGCTTATGGATATTCAAACTGCGGATAAAGCGGTTGCAGAATATACACAGACGCTCATGGATATGACGCAGAGGAATTCACTTTCAAACCTAAGTTCTGCAGTGGACGAGCTTAAGAACAAAACGCTGTCGCGCGAATATATTTACAGGGATAAAAGCGGTCTTGACGAGGTAATAAATGGGCTCCGCGACGAGAGAAAGCAATATGCTGCATCGGCAAAAATTCAAAAGAGAGTTTATGCACCTTGCGCGGGGTATTTTTCTCATAATGTTGATGGTTATGAAAATGTGTTTTTATATTCCGGTGTTAATGATTGGACACCGTCGTACGTTGATGAGATACTTAAAAAAGAGGTCGTTGGAAATGCTGACGGAAGTGTTATAGGTAAAGTCGTTTCTGATTATACGTGGAAGTATGTTGCGCTTATAAGCGAGGAACAAGCGGAGTATATCGGAGAGAGAACCAAGGTTAAGCTTAAGTTTGACAGCGGAAATTACCCGCTTGTAGATGCTGAGATTGAAAGGGTAAGTCCCCCTGAGGATGGGAAAGTCCTCATAGTTATTAAATGCACCAAGCATATATCGGATTTTACAATCCCGAGGTTTTTAAATGCTCAGCTTGTACTCAAGACATACAGCGGATTGAAGGTGCCGAGAGAAGCATTACGCGTGGATGAAGAGGGAAATAACGGAGTTTTTTGCCTTATTGATTCTCAGGTGAAGTTTAAACCTGTAGAGACGGTTTTTGAGAAGGATAGCTACTATATTGTCGAATATGACTCTGCAAATACAAAGTCCCTGCTTCTGTATGACGAGATAATAGTTGCGGCAAAAGAACTTGAAAACAGAAAAGTTTTAAAATAAAAAGTGCGGTGGTGGAATAAGAAATGAATGAGATTTTTGAGAACATAAAACAAGTTAAGCAAAAAATTGCCGAGGCGGCAATAAGCGTTGGACGAGCACCCGAAGAAGTAACTCTTGTAGCTGCGACAAAGATGAATGATGCTGACAGAGTAAAGCAAGCGGTTGCGGGTGGTATAGATGTCGCCGGCGAAAACCGTGTTCAGGAGCTTATGGACAAATACGATAAAGGTGCTTATGAGGGAGTACCGCTTCATTTTATTGGTACTCTGCAGACTAATAAAGTTAAGTATCTTGTCGGAAAAGTGGATTTAATCCAGTCAGTTGATTCTCTTAAGCTCGTAAAGGAGATTTCGCGAGTTGCGGCAAAGCGTGGAATTTGCCAGGATATACTTATCGAAATTAATATAGGCGGGGAGGAGAGTAAAAGTGGAATATCTCCGTCAGACCTTGAGGAATTTATCGAAGAAATTTCAAAAATGAATAACGTCAGAGTTCGCGGATTGATGACAATTCCGCCAATTTTGTCGGTTGGCGCAAAAAATGAGCCGTATTTTAGAAAAATGAAGGAATTATTTGTTGACATTAGCGGAAAAAAATACGATAATATTAGTATGGATATTTTGTCTATGGGAATGAGCAGCGATTTTGAGGAAGCGATACGATGCGGAGCTACAATGGTGCGCGTCGGAACCGGGATTTTCGGAGCGCGGCATTATTCCTAAAATAAAAGATATATATCAGGAGGATAAAAACATGGGCTTTATAGACGAATTTAAGAAGTGGGCTAAAATTGAAGCAGATGATGAGGATGATGAGTTCGAAGAATTTCCGGCTCCTCGCCGTAATTCAAGAAGAGATGATGATTTTGACGATGCTTTTGAGAGCCGCCGCAGTAATAAGGATAAGGTAGTTAACATTCATACTACAACCCAGCTGCAGGTTGTTCTTGTTAAGGCAGAGCGCTATGACAACTCGACCGAAATTGCAGACCACCTTAAAGAGCGTAGAACCGTTGTCTTAAATCTTGAGACAACAAACAAGGATGTAGCTCGTCGAGTGCTAGACTTTTTAAGCGGCGTTGCATATGCAATCGGCGGAAGAATTCAGCGTGTTGCAAACAACACCTTTATCATTACTCCTTATAATGTTGATTTAAAGGGAGATTTAATCGACGAATTGGAAAATAACGGTCTGTATTTCTAACGGAAAGAGCAGGGAAAGAGTAATATGATTTTTTTGCTGCGGCTATTAAGCAATATCGTTATGGCGATTACGCGTGTATACGAGTTTTTACTTGTTGCACGTGCAATCAGCTCGTGGCTGCCGGTGGATTTTTCAAACCCTATAGTTAATTTTTTGTACACGGTTACCGAGCCACTTTTGGCACCTGTACGAAATTTGCTCTTTAAAATCCCATTTTTCAGGAATTGCCCGATAGATTTTTCGATGATCGTTTTGTTTATGTTATTTGAAGTTATACAGTCATTTTTCTATTATTAAGAAAAAAATAATTACCGGGGGACAATGATATAAAATGATGACACCTCAAGAAATTCGTGATATTCAGTTTGATAAATCAGTTTTCGGCGGTTACGATATGGGGGCCGTTGATGAGTTCTTAGCTGAGCTCGGTGCTGATTACAGCGCTCTTTATAAAGAAAACGCTGTTTTAAAAAACAAGCTTAAACTGCTTGCCGAAACCGTAGAAGAGTACCGTAGCGTGGATGAAGCTATGCGTAAAGCTCTTGTCACCGCGCAGAATATGGCAAATGATATGGTAGCTGATGCTCAGAAAAAGGCAAATGAGCTAATTGCTAATGCAAGCAGTATCGCGCAGTCACGTGTTACTGACCTGGCTAATAAGATTACTCAGGAGGAAAAGCGCTTGGCGGAAGCAAAGCGTGCAACAGGGAAGTTTGCCGATGAACTTTTGAGTATGTATAAGCAGCAGGCGGAGATGATTCACGGAATTATCCCACTCACCGAGGTTGCTGAAGAAGAGCCGACTATGGATGATACGCTTACCCTTGCAACTGAGCAGATAAGCCAGTCTGTTGAAGCTGCGCTTAACAGCTTGCAGAGCCTTCAGGCAACCGAAGAGGAGAACTCTTTGTCAGCTGATGAGATGGTACATAACATTGAAAAACAAATTGAAGAAAAGGCTGTTGAGGAACTTGGCAGCAAGGAAAAAGCTGATGTACGTGTATCAAGATACACTGTTACGGGTGAGGCTGAGCCTGAAATAGAAGAGGATGACGGTCAGATTGCCTTTGGCAGTGTCAAACAGGAAAAGATTGAAGATGCTACAAAGAAATTTGACTTAAGCGAGCTCAAGTTCGGAAAGAATTACGATTTTAACGACGATAAATAATTAAGTTTAAAAGGGGCTGCCGTGTTAAGAGGCAGCCCTGTTCTTACAATGATTGGAGAGAATAGCAAATGCTTGAGATAATTGCCTTTGCCCTTATGGTGGCGGCAGATCAATTGACGAAGCTATGGGCGATATGTAAGCTTAAACCTTTGCAAACATTTGAGCTCTTGCCCGGAATACTGCATCTTACATATGCCGAAAATACAGGGGCGGCTTTTTCAATTTTCCAAGGCAAAACCGCGTTTCTAATTATTCTTCCGGTTATTGTTTGTTTAGTAATTGTGTATTATCTAATTTCTAAGCGCGCAAAACATGCGCTTGAAAGATGGTCCCTAGTTCTTATTTTAAGCGGTGCGGTCGGAAATATAATTGATAGGATAATGCGCGGCGCAGTAGTGGATTTTTTTGAAATTCACCTGTTTGAATTTGCGATTTTCAACGTCGCGGATATATTCGTAACGATAGGCGCGGTGCTTCTTTTTGTTTATATACTTTTTATAGCTGATGCAAAGGATAAAACGCCATGACGGAAGAAAAAACACTCACAGTCGGAGAAGAAGAGTCCGGCACAAGGCTTGACAGCTTTGTTGCCAAAAATATGGATATTTCGCGAAATGCAGCCGTATTGGCTATAGAAGAAGGTCGCGTGACTTTAGGTGGAGCTGCGCTTCGCAAAAAACATAGAGTTACAAGTGGAGAGCAGTATTGCGTCTGTCTGCCGGAGATAAGGGAAATTGAAGTTGTAGCGCAAAATATCCCGCTTGACATTGTGTACGAGGATGAATATCTGCTTGTTATCAATAAGGAGCAGGGGATGGTAGTTCATCCTGCGGCGGGAAATTGGGACGGAACACTTGTAAATGCGCTTCTGTATCATTGTGGAGATAGCTTGTCCGGAATAAATGGAGTGCATAGACCGGGTATTGTGCATAGGCTGGATAAGTACACCAGCGGTTTGATGCTTGTAGCTAAAACTGATGCTGCGCACCAAGGACTGGCAGAGCAGATTGCGGAACATTCGGTCAGACGTATATATAACGCTATTATTATAGGCCATCTGCGCGAGAGTGAAGGATGCGTAAATTTGCCAATAGGTCGTCATGCAACTGACCGCAAAAAAATGTGCGTTACTGCCAAAAATTCAAAAGAGGCAATAACGCATTACAAAGTGCTTGAGGAATACAGCAGATACTCATATGTTGAGTGCAAGCTTGAGACCGGAAGAACGCATCAAATACGTGTGCATATGGCGCATTTAGGGCATCCGGTGCTCGGTGATACGGTTTACGGTCCGAAAAGTACAGTTTTTGGGTTGCAAGGGCAGTGCTTGCATTCAAAGACTGTATCGTTTGTTCATCCGATAAGTAAAAAAGAGATGTATTTCGAGTCGGAACTTCCTGAGTATTTTAAAAATGCAATCAATAAAATTAACAAATAAGCGCTGAAGTTTTTTTCTTCAGCGCTTTATGTTTATTTTTCCTTATCTGCTAATTCGGCTTTAATTTCACATAGCATCTTTTCATCTTGCGCGGTTAAGTCTGCACTTTCTAAAAGGTCGGGGCGCTTTAGCAGTGTGCGGCGCAGAGATTCGCGCCTGCGCCATTTTTTTATATTGGCATGATGACCGGAGAGGAGAATTTCGGGTATCGCGCGACCGTGCCATTCAGCAGGTCGTGTGTACTGCGGATACTCCAAAAGCCCATTGTAATGACTCTCTTCAGTAAAGCATTCCTCGTCGGAGAGGACACCCGGCAAAAGCCTACATACTGCATCAGCTAATGCCATTGCAGGAATTTCACCACCGGTGAGAACAAAGTCACCCATTGATATTTCTTCGTCAACGCATTCCTCGATAAATCTCTCGTCGATTCCTTCGTAGTGGCCGCATACTAAAATTAAGTTTTTAGCTTCGGCGGCTAATGTGCGCGCTTTAGCTTGGTTAAAGACTGAACCCTGGGGCGAGAGATATACGGTGTATGCATCTTCGGATGAGCAGTTTTTGTAAACGTGCTCCCAAGCATTGTAAAGTGCATCGGCGTACATCACCATGCCCATACCGCCACCGTACGGATAGTCATCCACTTGCTTTTGCTTATTTTTAGTATAGTCCCTGATTTGATGGCATTCTATAGTTATTAAGCCTTGTCTGCATGCGCGCCCGATTATACTTTCGCCCATCATTGCGTTTACAGCATCGGGGAATAGTGTTAAAATATCAATCCGCATTTATGCCGCCTCCGGTTTCCATGCCGGGAATCAGGGAGACTGATATTTTTCTCGCTGACAAATCGATTTCATGGATAAATTCTTTTACTGCGGGTATCATGTACTCTTTATCTCCGCGAACTACGTATACGTCCTGTGCGGGAAGAGTAAGTACATCTGCGAGCTTGCCAATTGTTTTGCTGCTTTTTTCTTCAACGACATCAAGCCCTATTAAATCTGCGATAAAGTGTTTACCTTCAGGTAAAGTTACGTTGCTGCGGTCGATGGACACTACCTTGTTTTTTAGCGTCATTGCAGTGTTAACATTATCAACCCCTGAAAGAGAAGCTAAAACGCAGAATTTATGAACGCGGCACGATGTCACGCGGTAGGGGATAGAGTCGATATAATAAGTATCAAAGTCGAGCAAAAATTCAGGGCTGTCGCACCACGGTTGGATTTTTATTTCGCCGCGGATACCATGCGTGTTTACGATTTGACCGACTTCCATCATTTTCTTTGTCATATATATATTCACCTATCCTTTGAAGGAGGATTAATTCGTGTTAAAAGAAAAACCGGGGAAGTTTTGATTTCCCCGGTTTTTTAAGCTTAATCTACGATATCCACGGATACCTTAAGATTTTGCTTAGCTGCTGCGGATTTCATGATCGCGCGAATTTCCTTCGCTATACGACCGTGTTTTCCGATTACCTTGCCCATATCCTCGGAAGCGACGCGCAACTCAAGAAGAAGCTCGTCCTCTTTGGGGACTTCGGTAACATTTACCGCGTCAGGGTTATCGACAAGATGCTGCGCGATATAGGTAAGAAGTTCTTTCATGTTTTAATTCCTCACTTCCTATTGGATCGCGCCAACACGCTTGAGCAACACCTTAACCGTATCGGTCGGCTGTGCACCGTTCTTGATCCACTCAAGTGCACGATCAGTGTCGATCTTGATTTCAGCCGGTTCAGTCAGGGGATTGTAAGTACCGATCTCCTCAATGAATCTGCCGTCGCGCGGGAAACGTGAATCTGCGACTACCACGCGATAGAAAGGAGCCTTCTTAGCACCCATTCTGCGAAGTCTGATTTTTACCATGTTCATTTCACCTCCAGAGGTAATTTTTTCATAAGCAAATTTATATAAAGTGTATTTGCTACAAGGTTAGAAAGGGAAGCGCATGCCGCCGCGCCTTGCTTTGCGATTGGATTTAGGCATCTTCATCGCACCGCCGCCGGTCATTTGCTTCATCATTTTGCACGACATATCAAATTGCTTTAAAAGGCGGTTTACGTCTTCAACCTTAACTCCGCTTCCGGCTGCTATGCGGCGTTTTCTGCTGCTGCCGAGAACTGATGGATTGTCGCGCTCATAAGGTGTCATTGACTGGATAATTGCCTCAATTCGATTCAGCGCACCTTCGTCAATTGAAGCGCCTGCCAATGCCTGTTTATTTACACCGGGAAGCATTCCAAGTAAATCTGAAATAGAACCCATGTTGCGCATCTGCTTCATTTGTTCGTAAAAATCGGTAAGAGTAAAAGAATTTTTGCGGATTTTATTTTCAAGCTCAATGGCTGTTTTTTCATCAAATGCGGTTTGTGCCTTTTCAATAAGTGAGAGGACATCACCCATGCCCAGTATACGGGATGCCATTCTCTCAGGGTGGAAAAGCTCAATGTTATCAAGCTTTTCTCCAACGCCAATGAATTTTATCGGTTTTCCGGTTACTGCACGGACGGAAAGTGCTGCACCGCCACGTGCATCGCCGTCGAGCTTGGTCATAAAAATACTGTCAATCCCCAATGCTTCATCGAATGCAGAGGCAGCGTTTACCGCGTCCTGACCTGTCATTGCGTCAACCACAAGCATTATTTCATGCGGGCATACCTCGGATTTAATCTGCTTAAGTTCATTCATAAGCTCTTCGTCAATATGAAGACGACCGGCAGTATCAAGAAAAACCATGTCATTACCATGGTCTCTTGCATGCGTTATAGCTGCTTTTGCAATTTCGACCGGGTTTTTGGCACCTTGCTGGAATACTGGTAAATTTAGCTGAGCACCAACAACCTCAAGCTGTTTTATTGCGGCGGGGCGGTAAACATCACAAGCGACGAGAATGGGGCGCTTGCTCTGGGTTTTAACAAGCATACCTGCGAGCTTTGCAATATTTGTTGTTTTACCTGCACCCTGCAAGCCCACAAACATTACAACCGTTGGAGGCTTGGATGCCATTGCGATTTTTGAGTTTGTGCTGCCCATAAGGGAGGTGAGCTCTTCGTTAACTATTTTAATGACCTGCTGAGCCGGATTTAAGCCTTCTAAAACATCTGCTCCGACTGCACGCTCAGATACACGCGCTATAAAATCTTTTGCTACTTTAAAGTTTACATCCGCTTCAAGAAGTGCCATGCGTATCTCACGCATAGCCTCTTTAATGTCTGCCTCAGTTAAGCGCCCTTTACTTTTAAGACGTTTAAAAGTTGCAGAGAGTTTATCGGTAAGGCCTTCAAATGCCATAAGGCGCCTCCTTTTTTAATCGGCTAATGTACGTGCGAGTTTTTCAATTTCATCGGCGCACTCATCAAGTTCCAAACTGCGCAAGTTTGCGTCATTAACAGTTTGTATACGCTCAGCAAGCTCTACAATACGGCGAACGACGGCATTTTGTTTTCCGTACTTGGCGGAAAAACCAAGCTTATTTTCCAAATCCGTGATGATTTCCTCTGCACGAACGATACCGTCACGAACGCCCTGACGCGTAATTCCAAGATGCTCTGAAATCTCTGCAAGAGAAAGGTGTTCGTTATAATAGAGGTCAAACAGCTCGCGCTGTTTTTCTGTCAGAACATCACCGTAATAATCAAATAAAATTGTCATTTCATATGACTTTTCTTTCATTGAAAACCCTCCTTTGTAAAGTTAATGTGCTTTACAAAAATATGATACTATATTTTATACGTTTTGTCAAGTATAATTCAAGCTTTTTTTGCCCAAATTGAGAGTTGTAAAACAAAAATCTTTTGGGAGTTTTATATTAATATATTTTTTGAATTGTTTAACACATGTTGAAATGACGGTAAAAAAAGGATATAATATATCTGTATAGTATTGCTCAATACGGAGGCGATTTTATGTTAAGTAAATATAAAGAGATATTGCCCGGTGTTAATTTACGCGTTGTACAGACTGATAAATTTAAAACCGCGTGCTTCTCGGTGAATTTTCTTGATAAACTAAGTTGTGAGTTTGCCTCATTAAACGCACTTTTGCCAATGGTTTTGTGCCGTGGAAGTAAAAAGATGCCGGACATGCAAAGCATCTCTGAAGTTACTGATAATCTCTACGGTGCCAAAATTGAGCCAATTGTAAGAAAATTTGGTGATGTTCAGGCTTTTGGCGTAGTGTGCGACTTAATCGATGGGCGTTATACCGACGAAGGCTCTGATTTGCTAAAAAAATGCATTAAAGTAACTGGCGAAATACTTTTTAATCCTCTTATAAAGAAAAATGAGTTTTTACCCGAATATGTTTTAAGTGAAGCGGAAAACTTAAAGGATGACATACGCTCGGAAATAAATGAAAAGCTTTCGTATGCGTATATGCGTGCGATGAGTTGTATGTATACGGACGGTGGGTTTGGACTTAACAAAATGGGTGATTTGGAGCAAGTCGAGAAAATAACATCCAAGGATTTATTTGCGAGGTATCAGCATATAGTAAAAACTGCACCTGTTGAAATTTTCTTCTGCGGAAATGCTTCGTTTGAAGAGGTAGAGCGTGCGGTTGTAAAGGAGTTTAAAGAGCTTAAAGGAAGAGATGCTTGTTTGATTAAAATATCAAATCCATTGGTGAACTTAGAACAGAGCGAAACTATTGAGACCATGGATATGGCGCAGGCGGTTTTACTTTTAGGTGTTGGGACATGCATAACCTTTGCATCCGAAGAGTTTTATGCAATGCGCTTACTGAGTGTAATTTTAGGTGGCGGCACTGCATCCAAGCTTTTTACAAATGTCAGGGAAAAACATTCGCTTTGTTATTATACCGGTACACGTTATGACCGCTACTCAGGGAGTATGTTTATGTATTGCGGAGTAGATCCGGAAAAGGTCGATAAAGCGCGTGCGGAGATGCTTTGCCAGATGCGTTTGTGTATAGACGGAATCATTGATGATACAGAAATAAAAAATGCCAAAAGGCAGCTATTAAACCAGTTTAAGACGGTTAATGACTCGCCGTATCTTCTTGAAAATTACTGGCTTAATGAGGCGGTGTGCAAAACGGAAATATCTACCGAGAGTGCAGCCACCGAAATAAGCAAGGTTTCTAAGGATGAAATAATAAATTCAGCTAAGGCTTGTGAGTTAAAGCTTACGTACCTTTTGACCGGAAAAGGGGAGAATGTCCATGAAAGAAAATATTTACGCGGAAATTAACGAAAAAACATATACGCATACTTTAGGTAACGGTCTTAAAGTGTGCGTTATACCTAAACCCGGGTTTCACAAAGCGTATGCCATGCTTGCAGTAAAGTACGGTTCTATTGATGCACGCTTTAATGCGGGAGGGAAGGTTATTGAGCCGCCTAAGGGTGTTGCGCATTTTCTTGAACATAAAGTTTTTGAACAGCCGGACGGCGGGAATGCGCTCTCTGTCTTTGCTCAGACCGGTGCAAGCCCGAATGCATTTACAAGCCGCAATATGACTGCATACCACTTCTCATGCACTGAGCACTTTAAAAGGAATTTGGAAATTTTGCTTGATTTTGTCACCACTCCGTATTTCACTGATGAAAACGTGGAAAAAGAGCAGGGGATAATCGGGCAGGAAATCGGGATGGTAAACGATAATCCGTACCATAGCGTGATGGATAATATAATGTCGGGGTTGTACGTATCACATCCGGCAAAGGATTCAATCATAGGAACGATTGATAGCATTGGAAATATAACTCGTGATGTTTTACTCTCGTGCTACAGTACTTTTTATACGCCCTCCAATATGGTTCTTACGGTTGTCGGAGATGTTGATGCTGATGAGGTTTTAAGCATAGCTGAAGCGATGCTCAAGCGTGAATATGTTGCGCTGCCGGAGCGCGATTACGGAATTGAACCTAAAGAGGCTGCAGCTGCATATATAGAAAAGAAAATGGAAGTGAATTTGCCGATATTTGCACTGGGATTTAAAGCAGGATTTGATACATGCGGTGAGGAAGGTATTAAAAATCGCATGACGGCTGAGCTTGCAATGGAAGTTCTTGCGGGTGAGTCATCCGGACTGTATGCCTCGCTTTACAGTCAGGGACTTATAAATAAACAGTTTGGTGCGGGCGCAATGTTCTTCCCTGGTAGTATATGCGCGCTTGCAACCGGTGAAAGCCGCGATCCGCAAAAAGTGAAAAAAGAGCTTTTAGGTGCTGCAAAAAAACTTATAAAAGGCGATAAACCCGAATGTTTTAACAGGATTAAACGTGCATCATACGGTCTTAACCTGCGCTCGCTTGATAGGTTTGAAAGCCTTTGCAGAGCTCAGACTGAGGGAATGATGAACGGATATGATTATTTAAAGTCGTTGGGTGAATTTGAAAAAATTACCTGGTCGCAGGTTCGTGACATGATCTCTCAACTCATCGATGAGCCTCAGATGGCGATGACGGTTGTCATGCCAAAGTAGAGTGATAGGAGTGATATAATGTGAATCATGTAGCTTTTCCCGGTTTGGGATTAGATTTTGAAATAAACAGAGTGGCGTTTTCAATCTTTGGGAAGTCGATATACTGGTACGCGATAATCATAATTGTGGGATTTTTAGCTGCTGCAATCTATGGTACACGCCGCGCAAAAGAGTTTGGACTCAAGGAGGACAATATCTTTGATTTACTCATATGCGCGGTGCCGGCAGCGATTGTATGCGCGCGGATTTATTATGTGATTTTTAATTTTGATATGTACCGCCAGAACCCTATTGAAATACTTTACATATGGGAAGGCGGAATAGCGATTTACGGAGCGGTAATAGGCTCGATTATAGCCGCGGCGATATACTGCAAGGTAAAACGCGTGAAATTCACGGCAATGCTTGATATAGGAGCATTGGGACTGCTTATCGGACAATGCGTGGGAAGATGGGGGAATTTTGTAAACGGTGAAGCGTACGGTGTTGCAACCGAGCTTCCGTGGCGGATGGAGATATATGATTTTGCTTCCATGTCACGCATAGCGGTGCATCCGACGTTTTTGTATGAGTCATTGTGGAATTTATTGGGGTTTGTACTTCTGCATTTCCGTTCCAAGCACCGCAAGTTCTCAGGTGAGATATTTTTTCTTTACGTTGCATGGTACGGTTTCGGGCGCGGGTTGATAGAAGGACTTCGAACTGACAGTTTGTATTTTATGGGGACAGGTCTTCGTATATCGCAATTTTTGGGATTTGCTTCTTGTATTGCAGCGCTGTTTGTGTTATCCTATTTTTATCTGTTCCGTGACAAGGAATTACTGGATGAGTCATTACGGCTTGAGAACACAAATGAAACTAAAAACAACGCAATTGAAACTTCAGAAAATGCAAATAATGAAACGGAGGATGTATAGATATGTCAGCAATAATTATTGACGGTAAGCAGACATCGGCGAAGCTGCGCCAAAGCATTTACGATAAGGTGGCAGACCTTAAGAAGAAAGGGGTTAATCCCGGGCTTGCGGTAATTATAGTAGGTGATGACCCGGCGAGCCGTACATATGTAAATAACAAGAAAAAAGCTTGTGCGGAATGTGGAATTTACAGTGAGGAGTACGCGCTTCCGGCGGAAACTGAGGAGAAGGAGCTCCTGGAGCTTATAAGCGTCCTTAACGGCCGCGATGATATAAACGGAATTCTGGTTCAGCTGCCGCTTCCTAAGCATATAAGCGAGGAAAAGGTTATTCTGAGCATTGACCCTAAGAAGGATGTTGACGCATTCCATCCGCAGAACGTCGGAGCTATTATGACCGGCGATTACGAGTTTTTACCGTGCACACCTGCAGGTGTTATGGCACTTCTTGAGGAGTATGGGATTGACGTTTCAGGAAAAAGCGCGGTTGTAATCGGGCGTTCAAATATCGTAGGCAAGCCGCAGGCTATGCTGTTATTACACAAAAACGCAACCGTTACCATATGCCATTCAAGGACCAAGGATTTGGCCGAGGTTACACGTCAGGCGGATATAGTTGTTGCAGCGATTGGTAAGCTTGAGTTTGTGACGAAAGACATGATTAAACCCGGCGCGGTTGTAATTGACGTGGGTATCAACAGAAATGCGGAAGGGAAGCTGCGCGGTGACGTTAATTTCGATGAAGTAAAAGACGTTGCTTCTTATATTACTCCGGTTCCGGGTGGCGTAGGACCAATGACTATTACCATGCTCATGCAGAACACTCTGCGTGCAGCAGAGCTCACAATTGAGGAAAAGTAAGAAAATATTTGCGGAATTTGGATTTTTTTCTTGACTTACGTATTAAGTTATGATAAAATGGCTAAAGCCGCATTGAGTGGGTATCTAAGTTAGTTTTTAACTACACCTACAAGAGCGTGACTCTAAAATGAGAGAGAGGTGCAACAAACATGCAGGCGATTTTTGTTACCGGTGGAAAGCAGTACAAGGTTTCCGAGGGTGATGTTATCTACGTTGAGAAGCTCTGCCTCGAGGGAGAGACTGTTGAGTTTGATAACGTCTTAATGCTTATCGATGGTGAGAATGTAACCGTTGGTACTCCTAAGGTTGATGGTGCTACTGTTTCCGCAAAGCTTATCAAGAACGGTAAGAGCAAGAAGGTTCTTGTCTTCAAGTTCAAAGCGAAGAAGAACTACAGAAGACGTCAGGGCCACAGACAGCCGTACACCAAGCTGCAGATCGAAAAGATCAACGCTTAATTATGACAGCGGTTGTATTCAGAAAGCAGGCTGACGGAATAACCGGCGTTACGGTTTCCGGGCATTCGGGATATGCCAATGCAGGTGAAGATATTGTCTGTGCGGCTATTACCAGTGCCGTCACGCTCTGCGAATGCGCGATTACGGATGTAATCGGTGCAAAGGCTAAGGTTTCTGTTAATGAGAAATTAGCTGAAATTAAAATCGATCTTCCAAAAGGTCTTGAAGATGAAAAACTTAGAATGTGCCAGGTGATTTTTAATGCACTTGAGCTTCATTTGCGAGCACTTGAGGAAGAATATCCAAAGTGTATTACAGTTTCGGAGGTGTAAATCATGCTGAAATTAGGAATTCAGTTTTTTGCTCATAAAAAGGGCGTAGGTTCCACTAAGAACGGACGTGATTCCGAGTCCAAGCGTCTCGGCGTTAAGCGTGCTGACGGTCAGTTTGTTCTTGCAGGCAATATCCTTGTAAGACAGCGCGGAACCAAAATCCATCCGGGCGAGAATGTTGGAAAGGGCAGCGATGATACTCTCTTTGCAAAAGCGGATGGCATCGTAAAGTTTGAGCGTATGGGACGTGACCGCAAGAAGGTCTCCATTGCAACTATCGCTCAGTAAAATGCTTATAAAAAGGCTGCTGCGCATCGCGGCGGCCTTTTTTGTATCATTGTTATTTGATAGGGTATACTTTAGATAAGTGAGGTGAGCGTTAATATGTTCGTAGATATTGCCAAAGCTTATTTTCGTGCAGGAAAAGGCGGTGACGGTGCAGTTGCATTCCACCGTGAAAAGTACGTGGCAAACGGCGGTCCTGACGGCGGTGACGGTGGAAGCGGCGGAAACGTAATTTTAAAGGTAGACGACCATATGTCTACGCTTGTAGAATTTAAGTATAAAAAGAAATACATTGCTGAAAACGGTGAAAACGGCGGCGGAAAACGCTGTAGTGGAAAACGTGGCAAGGATATAGTGGTAAAGGTTCCGCGCGGTACGCTTGTGTATGAAGCGGAAAGCGGGGCTCTTATAAAGGATATGTCGGATGATGAGCCGTTTGTTATATGCAACGGAGGTCGTGGCGGTTGGGGAAATCAGCATTTTGCAACCGCAACCAGACAGGCACCGCGTTTTGCAAAGCCCGGTCTTCCCGGTGAAGAGCTTGCAGTAAGATTGGAGCTTAAGCTTTTGGCAGATGTCGGACTTGCCGGATTTCCAAACGTAGGAAAATCCACGCTTTTATCTGTTGTAAGTGCGGCACGTCCTAAAATTGCAAATTATCATTTTACCACCATTACCCCTAATCTTGGCGTTGTTCGCGTTGATGATGAATTTTCATACGTAATGGCGGATATTCCGGGAATAATTGAGGGCGCATCAGAGGGCGCAGGCTTAGGACATCAGTTTTTAAGACATATTGACAGATGCCGCCTTATAGTTCATATAGTGGATGTATCCGGCAGTGAGGGGAGAAATCCGATTGAGGATTTTGAAGCTATAAATCAGGAGCTTGAGATGTATAGCCCGCAGCTTGCATCGCGCCCGCAGATAGTCGCCGCCAATAAGTGCGACCTAGTGTATGACAGAGAGCAGATTGACTCTTTCCGCGAGTATATCGAGGGGAAAGGTTATAAGTTTTTTGAGATGTCTGCAGCAACACGGCAGGGTGTAGATGAGCTGACTAACTGTATAGCCGAAGAACTTTCCAATCTTCCTCCGGTTCGCGTGTTTGAGGCTGAATATGTTGCGCCGGTTGAGGTTCGCGACAATCATAATATTGAGATTTCAAGACTCAACGGTGACGTATATATGGTTGAAGGTGAATGGATAAAGAGAGCTATGGGCTCTGTCAACTTCTCCGATCACGAATCAAGGCTCTATTTTGAACGTTTGCTCAGAACTCACGGAGTGTTTGACAAACTTGAAGAGCGCGGAGTTGAAGAAGGTGACACAATCATCATATATGACTTGGAATTTGAGTATGTTAAATAGTAAAAAGTCGGGCATTTGCCCGACTTTTTACTATTTTTCCATTGCGCGCATGGCATTGTATATAAGTTCAACAGCGTCTTGACGCGTAAGTTTAATTTCCGGACGGATGGTGGAATCGGAAAATTGCGTCATGATATTAAGCGAAGTTAAATTGCTTGTAGCTTTTTGTGCCCAGGCAGGAATTGACGATGCATCTGCAAATGTGGCTTTTTTTTCAGAGTCTTCAACTGAAATTAAGTTATTGAGTATAACTGCGGCTTCGCTTCGTACTATTATATCATTGGGACGCAAATAACATTTATTGTTTATAGTCGTGCCGCCTACAATTCCGGTATTTACCGCGGCGCAAACAGTGGGTTTTACCCAGGATGGTATTTCATTGTCATCCGCAAAGCTGGTTTCGGAAACCGCAGATGCGTTTTCTGTTTCAGCGCAAAGTGCCATTGCCATTGAAATGAACTCGCTTCGCGTTACCGGAAGGGTCGGGCGCAAAAAGTTTTGTGCACCGATGGTTTCGCCTTTGAAAATTTCGTTTTCTGCCAAAAATATTGCTTGGTAATGAAGTCCGTTGTTTTCCATGTCGGCATAAGTGAGTGCTACTTTTGAACGTTGTATTTCCACTGTCACAGTGCCTGCATCGGACATGTTTCCGTGTTTGTCAGTTGCTATATATTTAAAACTGTCTTTTCCTGTTTTGTTTTGATACGGAGAATATAAAAACTTGTTTTTTGCATCCAGGCAGATTTCTACATTGCCGAGTTTTGGCGACTCAGTTACGGAGTATGTCAACTCATCACCTTCGGGGTCATGACCGTGAAATACTCCATTTATTGCGATGTTGCGCGCGGTTTTTATATCAATGTTTTCTACCTTAGGAGAGAGATTTTCTTCTTCCAATACATTAACACTGATGTTTACTGGATTATCTGTTTTTCCAGAACGGTAAACCGGTATGCAGGAAAAGTATGTTTTACCTAAACCGGAAGAAGTCGGAATGAATTTTAATGCGCCTATTCCCTCGGTTGTAACAGCTTCGCCGCATATTAGGTCGCGTGTGCCGAATTTAAGTGTACCAACTGCCGGGTCGGGAAGTTGGCAGATAATTATTCCGTCTGTTTTGGATATGCTTTCCACAGCGGAGAGAATATCGGTATCTTTAAAAGTGAGCTCGTTTCCTATGGAGATGGTTTTTGATACGTTAATCGACTGCGGCATATCATAAGCGGAAGAAAAAAGCGAAAGTGCTAAAATGAATACCGTTAATACGGATGCAGTTTTAATTGTTATTTTAGATTTCATATTCATACCTCCGAAATAATGTATTAATATTCTTTGGCGTACCGGAGGTTTTATGCTGTAAGATAAGATGTAAACTGTTGGAAATTAGTGAGTGTTACCATAAAGTGTTTTTTCATTAAAACCATTTCCCAATACCTCACGCACGTCTGAGATGATAACGAAGGCGCGGCTATCGGTTTTGCGTATCAGGTCAATAAGAGTTGGCAGTTCTTTAGGCGATGTTATGCACATAAGCATGGTTTGTTCATCTCGTGAATACATACCGATACTGTGTATTCCGGTTATACCGCGTTTTAAGAGCGTCATTATAATGAGTGATATTTCATCTGCTTTATCTGAGAGGATGTACACGGATTTTGCATAATTTCCCATGGTAAGAAGAGCGTCTGTGACTTTTGAAAAAATTAATATTGATAAGGCAGAATAGAAGGTTATTTCGAAGCTCTTAAATACCAGTCCGGATATTATAATTACTGAAAAATCAATTATCATCAGAAATACAGGCACGGAAATATGCGGCAAAAGACGGTTTAAAAGCATTGCGGAAAGGTCACTGCCTCCGGTAGATGCGCTTTTGCGCAGAACCAAACCAGTTCCAAAACCCAGCAATATTCCACCGGAAACGGATGAAATAAAGTAATTGTCAGAAAGTTGAGGCAACGAAGATGTAAACTGGAGAAAAAAAGATAAAAACAGAACGCCTGCAACAGTTTTAACAACTGAGTCTTTGTTTAAATGCTTATAAGCGAAGAAAAAAAGGAAAGTGTTGAAAACGATATTTGTAACAGATAGAGGGATGCCGAATAGATACAGCAGAACCGTGCCCACTGTTGTAACACCGCCGGAGGAGATTTTGTTAGGCACCAAAAATAGATTTAGCCCCAAAGAAATCACCGCAGTGCCGAGAAGTATAATGAAGTATTCTGAGATTTTTATGGAAATTCTATTTTTCATTTTGTATAGTATCTCCTCTGAAAAAAATAGAAGCATGATATTATATTTCCGCTAAATGTGAAAAAAATGTATTTGTTAATTTTATAAAAAAAACCATGATGTTTTGCTTGATTATTTGTTTTGACATCATTTGCATATCGTGATAAAATATTTTCAGTAAAATAAATAAAAGTGAGGAGACCGCTGTATGAAACAGGATATGATATTGATTCTTGACCTGGGCAGTGAAACTAACGCTGAGCTTGCCCGCGAAATAAGAGCTATGGGTGTCTACACCGAAATCTATCCGCACGATATTACCAAGGAGGAATTGGCTAATATCCCGGGAGTAAAAGGTATAATCTTAAATGGTGGCAAAAACCGAGTTGTAGACGGAAAGGAAATTGATATTTCCGAGGAAATATACAATTGCGGTCTTCCTGTTGTTGCTTTCGACCATAAAGGTGCGCCTGCGCTGACTGAAGATGAGGCAGAGCGCAAGGCTGTGCTTAACAAATTTGTATTTGATACTTGTAAGGCTGAAAAGAACTGGAATACGGAGAATTTCATTGCTGATCAGATTGAACTTATCCGTCGCCAGGTGGGAGACGGCAAGGTTCTCCTTGCTCTTTCCGGCGGTGTTGACTCATCTGTTGTTGCAGCGCTTTTGGTAAAAGCGATAGGTGATAATCTCACCTGCGTTCACGTAAACCATGGGTTGCTCAGAAAGGGCGAACCGGAAGAGGTTGTGCGCGTGTTCCGTCAGGAGCTCGGTGCAAATCTTGTATATGTGGATGCGGAAGAGAGATTTTTATCTAAGCTCAACGGTGTTTCTGACCCTGAAGAGAAGCGTAAGATAATCGGCTCTGAGTTTATTCGCGTATTTGAAGAGGAAGCGAGAAAACTTGAAGGCATTTCGTATTTAGGCCAGGGAACAATTTATCCGGATATAATTGAAAGCGGAACCAAAACTCAGAAGAACATAAAAAGCCATCATAATGTTGGCGGCCTGCCTGAGGATCTCCAGTTTGAATTGGTTGAGCCGATTAAGATGCTCTTTAAAGATGAAGTAAGACAGGTCGGTTCAGCACTCGGTCTGCCGGACAGCATGGTCCAGCGTCAGCCGTTCCCAGGTCCGGGACTGGGCGTTCGTTGTATTGGTGCGATTACGAAAGACCGTCTTGAAGCGGTTCGTGAATCAGATGCAATTTTACGCGAGGAGTTTGATATTTCCGGTCTTGCAGGAAAAGTGTGGCAGTACTTTACCGTAGTTCCAGATATCCGTTCAACTGGAATTAAGGATAACAACAGAAGTTTTGAGTGGCCGGTTATCCTCCGTGCGGTAAATACCGTAGATGCTATGACTGCAACTATAGAGGAGATTCCGTGGGATGTCTTGCATAAAATAACCGATAGAATTGTAAAAGAAGTTCCGGGCGTAAATCGCGTTCTGTACGATTTAACTCCAAAGCCAACCGGTACAATCGAGTGGGAGTAATAGCATAGGGTTTATAAGCAGCATGGAAGCGCCGTTTCCATGCTGCTTTTTATATGGGACATAGGAAGGAAATAAATTGGAAAGAGGGAGCATATGCTGTCATGAGGAGTGGATAGATATGCAATGCTTGTGCATAACCGATTTAGGATGCAAGGAAGTGATAAACATTTGTGATGGAACGCGGTACGGATATGTAAATGACGTTGAGATAGACATATTAAGCGGTAAAGTTGTATCTATAATTGTTCCGGTTCCATGCAAATTTCCGTGGTTTTTCCTGCATAGAGATGATTACATAATACCGTGGGATGCGATTTCAAGAATAGGAGAGGATATAATTTTAGTGAATTACGAGGTCGGCAGTTGTCCAAGGCGTAAAAAACGCACATGGTTTTAATTATTAGGCGCATATATTTTGACAAAAACAGAAAAAATGAAGAAAAAGTGAAGATTTTTCTTGCTATTGAATTTGAAATATGGTATTATATCATGGTAATTCCACACATATCGTGATCCGTGCGCCGAGGTGTCATGCATCCGATGCATGATGGGTGCGCTGGGATGACCGATATGGAGGTAAAAACGAAAGGAGAAATTTATTATGGCACAGGTAGTATCCATGAAGCAGCTGCTGGAAGCCGGTGTTCACTTCGGACATCAGACCCGCCGCTGGAACCCCAAGATGCCTCCGTACATCTCCACGGAGCGTAACGGCATTTACATCATTGACCTTCAGAAGACGGTTAAGAAGCTCGAGGAAGCATATTACTTCGCTCGT
>JAZRUF010000039.1:0-24664 GCA_045652405.1 Eubacteriales bacterium
AAGAACTGGAGAAGATGAACTTCGAACGCTATGAGCGCTATGCAAAAATTCAGGCAAATGAGCAGAAGGCAGAGCTGTTTATGACTGACGATGCGGACATTGTTATCGTCGCATTCGGCGCGGCTGCACGTATTGCAAAGAACGCAGTTATTGCTGCACGTGAGCAGGGCATCAAGGTTGGTATCATCCGCCCGATTACGCTCTGGCCGTTCCCGGTTGACGCTATTAAGAATGTTGCAAAAACCTGCAAGGCGTTCTTGAGCGTTGAGTTGAATATGGGACAAATGATAGACGATATTCGTCTGGCATGCGAGTGTTCAAAACCTGTTCACTTGTGCAACCGTACCGGCGGTATGATTGTAAAGCCGGAGGAAGTTCTTGCAAAAATTACCGAGATAGCAGGAGGTATGAACTGATGGCAGTGGTATTTGACAGACCTAAAGCGCTGGCGGACGTTCCGTTCCATTACTGCCCCGGCTGCACCCACGGTATTATTCACCGTTTGGTAGCTGAGGTCATGGATGAGCTGGATATTACCGGCCGCACTATCGGCGTAGCACCGGTAGGCTGCAGCGTTATGGCTTATAACTATTTTAATTGCGATATGACAGAGGCCGCGCACGGACGTGCACCGGCTATGGCAACCGGTATCAAGCGCGCTCTGCCGGAAAACGTTGTATTCACATATCAGGGTGACGGCGACCTCGCGGCAATCGGCACGGCTGAAACCGTTCACGCGGCAACCCGCGGCGAGAATATAACCGTAATATTTGTAAACAACGCGATTTACGGTATGACCGGTGGCCAGATGGCACCGACCACTCTGCCCGGTCAGATTACACAGACCACTCCGTTCGGACGTGACACTTCACTTGAAGGTCATCCGGTACGCGTATGCGAAATGCTCTCGACGCTTGACGGTGTAGCATACGCAGAACGTGTAGCGATGGACAGCGTTGCGCATGTAAATCAGGCAAAGAAGGCAATTCGCAAAGCATTCCAGAACCAGCTGGACAATAAGGGTTTCTCAATTGTTGAGGTTCTCTCTACCTGCCCGACAAACTGGGGCCTTTCTCCGGTAAAGGCGCTGGATTGGCTTCGTGAAAACATGATGCCCCATTATCCTCTGGGCGTATATAAAGACATTGATGCGGAGGCGAAATAGGCATGAAAAATGAAATAGTCATTGCAGGATTTGGCGGACAGGGCATTCTGTTCTCCGGTAAAATCTTGGTTTACGCGGGCATGATGGACGGTCATCAGGTAAGCTGGCTGCCCTCCTACGGTCCCGAAATGCGCGGCGGCACTGCAAACTGCAGCGTTATCATAAGCGATGATCCAATCGGTTCACCGATAGTAAATGATCCTGAAATTCTGATAGCTATGAATCTGCCTTCACTCGATAAGTTTGAAAACGCCATAGTAAAGGGCGGAATGGCATTTATTGATAGCACCCTTATCACTCGTAAGGTTGAGCGTGACGATGTCAAGTGCTTCTACATCCCCTGCACTCAGATGGCGAGTGACAACGGTATGACCGGTCTTGCCAACATGATTATGCTGGGTAAAGTTGTAAAAGAGCTTGAAAGCTGCAACCTGGAAACCATCTTCAATGCAATCCGCAAGGTTGTTCCCGAGCGCAAAAAAGATATGCTTGAGAAGAACATCAAAGCGGTTGAAATGGGCTACAATTACGTAGGTTAAAAATAAAAACGCCTTGGGAACTTTGTTTTCCAGGGCGTTTTGTGTAAGGAGAGATTGCTTGTGCGTATTGAATATAAAAAGCTTGAGGATACGTTTTACAAAATTCTTATAAGCCGAGGTACGCCCGAGGCTAAAGCACGCCGCAGTGCCGAAATATTTGCCGAGAACAGTTTAGACGGCGTTTATTCACATGGCGCAAATCGTTTTCCGATGTTTGTAGAGTATATAGACAAGGGATACATAAAACTCGATGCTGAGCCGGAGAAGATAGCGTCTCTTGGCGCGATTGAGCAGTGGGACGGAAATGAGGGTATCGGTAACACCAATGCAGAGATTGCAATGAACCGCGCGATGGAACTTGCGCGCGAGTACGGTATCGGATGTGTTGCGCTAAGGAACACTAACCATTGGATGCGTGGCGGCACGTATGGCCTGCAGGCGGCGCGTGCAGGGTTTGTCGGCATTTGTTGGACCAATACCATGCCGAATATGCCCGCGTGGGGCGCAACTGACTGCCGTATAGGAAATAACCCCCTTGTGTTTGCGGTTCCGTATAAGGATACACCTGTACTGGTGGATGCCGCGATGAGCCAGTTTGCCTACGGTGCGCTCGAGAGATACCGCCTTGCGGATAAGGAACTCCCGCTTCCCGGCGGATATGATGAGAGCGGTGAGCTTACGTGCAATCCCGGCGATATTGAAAAAACACGGCGCTTGCTTCCGATGGGGTATTGGAAAGGTTGCGCATTTTCCGTCGCACTCGATTTAATAGCTGCAGTTATGTCCGGCGGGTTCAGCACATGTCAGGTCGGGAAAAATGTCACCGACGAGCATTGCCTGTGCCAGATTTTTATTGCGCTTGACCCGAAGCTTAACCCGAATGCAGAGGCAATTGTCGAGGAAACTCTTGAGAATGTCCGCGCATCGGATAGAGCAAATACCGATGAAGCTGTGCGCTGCCCGGGCGACGGTATGCACGCAAAACGCAAGGATAACTTAAAAAACGGTATCCCGATAGACGAACGTGTTTGGAATATACTTCAAAGCCTTTGATAGGAAACAAGATAGTATTTAAACTTAATAAACGGACCATAACGGTCCGTTTATTTTTATGAGCCTTAATGGTGATGGTGGCTGTGAGAGCAAGTATGAGTTATGTCCGTACAGCAGCTCTCTTGCCCACAATGCTCACCCGAGCGCTCGGTTTCTATCGTCACATGGGTGATGCCAAACTCATGCATTTTTTCGCGGACAGCTTTTTTGACTGTGTGATAGTCGCAATCGGTTACAATATGCATTGTTGCACAATTTTTGTAGCCATCCATACTCCAGGCATGCACGTGATGAATGTCCAAAACGCCGTCAATGCTTAGAATGTGCTCCTTAAGCTCGGCAATATTTATTCCGTGAGGTGTTTTTTCAAGGAAAACATTGAGTGCGGTTTTAAAATTTTTAACCGCGTTTATCAAAATGAAGATTGCTACGCCGATGGACATCAGCGGGTCAATTATTGCAAGATTAGTAAAGCGCATGATTAGGGCACCGATGAGTACCACGCACCAGCCCAGAACGTCTTCAAGCATGTGCAGATTTATTGCACGTTGATTTATTGAGTTTCCTCCATGCGTAAAATATGCCGCGACAAAATTTACGAAAAAGCCGATAATGGCAACAACTATCATTCCGTCATAGTTTATTTGGATAGGATTAATAAGCTTTTCAATTGCATTGTAAATTACAATAACAGAACCAAAAAGGAGAATGAGAGTGCTTACAGCTCCTCCGATTACCGAGTATCGCGCATACCCATAAGTGAAATTTTCATCCGGTTTTTGGGTGCTTTTTCTTTCAAGAATATATGCAAGACCTATGCTTGCGGCATCACCCATATCATGAATTGCGTCGGATACGATAGCTACACTGCCGGTAATTATCCCGCCGAGAAATTCGAAAACAGAAAAAATAAGATTTAAAAGAAATACAATTAGAATTTTGCTTTGACTTTTCACACAAGTCCCCCCCTGACTGTTGACTTTTTAAAAGAATTTAATGTACAATATATTTATTACCGAACATATTGTTCTGTAATATCTTAAGCAAAAGTCTACCAGAATTCAATATATGATTTTTTGTGAGTGTTCGTTACCGAACATTTTTGAGAATTTGTACGGAGGTTATTTATGGATAGACGTAAGAGGAAAACCAGAGAGGCTATTTTTGACGCATTTACCCAGCTTTTATCTGAAAAAAATTACGCTCAGATAACCGTTGGGGAAATAATAGAGCGTGCAGATGTAGGCAGAGCCACGTTTTATGCGCATTTTGAGACTAAGGACTATCTTTTAAAAAGCATTTGTGAAGAATTGTTTTGCCATATATTTGATTCAATAGACGGTAATAAGCATGGGCACAAGCATATTTTTGACTGTGCTTTGACTGACTCAGCGTTTTTACATTTGTTTAAGCATTTGAAAAATAACGATAACAATATTTTTAAATTACTTTCATGCAGGAACAATGAGATGTTTTTAAATTATTTTAAGGCGGGGCTTGTGAGATTGATTGAAAAGCAAGAAGACGTTTTTTTATCTCCTCTTGCAAAAAAGCTTCCCAAAAGCTTTTGGACAAATCACGTCGCATCAACATTTGTTGAGACTGTAAAATGGTGGATGGAGACTAAGTGCAGGCAATCACCTGAAGAGATAACCGAGTATTTTTTACGGATTATTCATTTAGCATAACTAAAATATTGAAAAAATTTCTTGATTTTTCCTTTTGGCTAATATATAATACAAAAGACAAAGGGAGTAGTCGGCACGAATTTTACGTGTTTACATTGCCGTCAGTACGATTTTAGAAAAATAAAATCCGGCTTTGTGAGTAAGTGACGAGACTTTGCTGTAAATTACTGCAGCGAAGGTCTCGCTTTTTTTATGGGAAAATCGCTGTAAAAAACAAAGGAGAGCAGATTATGGAAACGGTAATCGCAATTTTATCTTTGGTCGTAGGCTTTGTGTTCCTTGTAAAAGGTGCGGATTGGTTTGTTGACGGTGCAGCGGGTATAGCCGCACGGTTTGGAATCCCGCAACTGATAATAGGTCTTACGATTGTCGCAATGGGAACCAGTGCACCGGAAGCGGCGGTGAGTATATCCGCAGCACTCAAGGGAAGTGCAGATATTACGATAGGAAATATCGTAGGCAGTAATATCCTCAATGTTCTGATAATTTTAGGTCTTTCTGCGGTTATTACACCGCTTGCGGTTGCAAAATCTACGGTTAAAATCGAAATCCCGTTTATGATTGGAGTAACCGTGCTTCTTTTGGTACAGGGATTTTCACAAAGCTTGGGTTGGCTTGACGGAATAGTTCTGTGGGTTGCTTTTATAGCATATCTTACATATCTGTTTATATATGCAAAGAAAAATCCGGAGCAGGCAGAGGAGAGCGAGCAGGATAAGAAGCCACGCAAGGTATGGCAGCTTTTACTGCTTACGGTAATCGGTCTGGCTCTCATTATAGCAGGAAGTAATTTTGCGGTTGACGGTGCGACCGCCATTGCGCGTATTTTAGGTCTTAGCGAGAGATTTATTGGCCTTACGATTGTAGCACTCGGAACATCGCTTCCGGAGCTCTTTACGTCGGTTTCAGCGGCGCGAAAGGGCAATGCGGATATTGCGATAGGAAATATCGTGGGCAGCAATATATTCAATATTTTATTCGTTGTCGGCACATCCGCGCTTGTTTTACCGGTGCCATTTGCGCAAGGCTTTGTATTTGACACGGCAACGGCTATTTTCGCGTCCGTACTTCTTCTCATATGTTGCCTGAGAAATAGCAAGCTCAATCGCTTTGGCGGAGTACTTATGCTTGCGTGCTATGCGGCATATTTTGCATACATCAGCATAAGATAGCGTAATTTGACATAATATTTAAATATAACTATTGCAATTACACACTCAAAACTGGTATAATTCTTTCATAGTATTTATATAATAATTTGTTTAGAAAATCGGGAGGCACGTATATGAAAGTAAAAATTATATCAGATAGCACATGCGACCTTTCATATGAGCTTATAAAAAAATACGATATTGAAATTCTTCCGCTTTTGGTTTCACTCGGCGAGCGCAGCGGCAGAGACGGTGTAGATATAACGCCTGAAGATATTTATTCCTATGTTTCCGAGTCAGGGGAGCTTCCCAAGACCAGTGCGGTAAACGTATCAGACTATGAAGAGGTTTTCCGCTCGTGGACGGATAAGGGGTACAGCGTTGTCCATTTTAATATCAGCAGCGGTTTTTCCTGCACGCATCAGAATGCGCGTATTGCCGCAGAGGATATGGAAAATGTATATGTTGTCGATTCCAAAAACTTATCCACAGGTCAGGGGCTTGTCGTACTGCACGGCGCGGAAATGGCGCAACAGGGCGCAAGCGCTGAGGAGATATACAATGCATGTACTGCACTTTGTGAAAAGGTCGAGGCGAGCTTTGTAATAGATAAGCTTGATTATCTGCACAAGGGCGGCCGTTGCTCAACTGTGGCGGCGCTTGGTGCGAATTTATTAAAGCTTAAGCCGTGCATAGAAGTGCGTGACGGCGGAATGGAAGTCGGCAAAAAGTACCGCGGAAAAATCGGCGCTGTAATGCTTGAGTATGTTACCGAGCGCCTGAGTGGGCGCGATGATATTTGCCTTAACAGAATATTTTTAACGCATACCAAGTGTGACGATGCGGATATAGAAGCCGTGCGCAATAAGATTATTGAGCTTCAGCCGGGGTTTGAGGAGATTTTAGAAACTACCGCAGGCTCTACAATTACTACGCATTGCGGTCCGGGAACAATGGGCATTTTGTTTGTGCGTAAATAAAAAATATAATCCGCCTCGAAATTATCCGAGGCGGATTTTCTATAACATCTCAGAGTAACTGCGGATATAGTAATCCGCGGTTTCTTTTATTTTGTCTTGCATTTTTTCGGAGTGCTTGTCGTATACACCGACGGTGCAGAATCCACCGGCTTTTGCACCCGAAATTGCATCGTATAAATCTTCAAAAACCGTGCACTCCTCCGGCTTAAGCCCGAGCTTTTCTGAGGCGCACAAATAAATATCCGGGCAGTCCTTGCCACGTGATACCTCACCGAGGGTAGTAAAATTTTCAAATAAATCGTATATTCCGCAGCGCTTGAGTGCTGGGGTAAACTTCTCACTCTCACCGCCGGTCGCAACCGCAAGTCGCACGTCTTGTCTTTTTAGCTTTAGTAAAAATTCCTTGGCATACGGCTTGAGCTCGACATCATTTGCATAAGCGTAAAGCGACATGGTTTGCCATTCTGCCATAATTTCTTCGGCGGAGTCTTTTAAAGAAAAACGCTCTATCGTGTATTCGGCGGTTGCCCTTATGCTCAGGTGGCCTATGGCATCGCTGTAATCAGGCGGCAACTCAATCTGCCTCGCCGCGAAAAACTGCTCATCTACGCGCTGCCAAATGCCCAATGAGTCAAGTAGCGTGCCGTCTAAATCAAAAATTATTCCCTTTGTCATGTTTTTCGGAAGTTTAAGGCGTGCCACGTTAAAATACGTCCTTTACAATGTAGTATTTAATATATTTTAACGTATATTATGCGGCATTGTCAATTAGCTCGCTTTATAATATTGCATTGCAAGGCGGTCAGCTATCATAGCGATAAATTCTGAGTTTGTAGGCTTGCCTTTGTTTTCGGATATAGTATATCCAAAATATTTGTTAAGGGTTTCTACATCGCCACGGCTCCATGCGGTTTCTATGGCATGGCGGATTGCGCGTTCCACGCGCGAAGGAGTAGTGCCGAATTGCCGCGCAACGCTCGGGTATAGACCCTTAGTAACCGCGTTTAGTATGTCCATATCGTTTACTGATATGATTATTGCTTCACGCAGGTAATGATAGCCTTTTATGTGTGCGGGAACACCTATTTCGTGTATTATTCCGGTAACCTCTAACGCAAGCTTCTTCTGATTTTCCTCACTGGCGAGGTCTATTGGGTCTGCAATGGCGGCTTCCTTTGAGAGAAAGGCGTTTATTCTGTCAATGAGCGCATCGCAGGATATGGGCTTTGTTAAAAAATATGATATTCCTGCGTCAAATGCCATGCGCACTAAATTTTCACTGCTGAAGGAGGAAAGGAGAAAAATTTGCGGCATAGGCTTTAATTTGAGCTCACGTACTTTCTCGCTCACGCCTATGCCGTCAAGACCCGGTAAGAAATTGCTTATTATTACAATATCCGGACTTAACTCCCCGATAAGGCGGACTGCATCTTCGCCGTCGCCGGTTTCTGCTATTACTTCCCATCCCTCGTGTGAATTCAACTGTCGTGCAAGGCTCATTCGCTGTTGAGCATTTTCTTCTGCAACTATGATTTTTACTTTCTTTTCCATTATAATTATCAACCTTTCATCATTATTTTTCCTTCGTTGTTTATAATTTACCATAATTTGGTAAATTACGCAAGATAAAATTTGGAAAAAACTGGATAAAAGTTTCGACGTGTTTCGAGCTATTTATAGTAAAAAAAGAAAGACTACTCTTTAAAAGAGCAGTCTTTCCAATATTTTAGAGTGTTCCGAATAAGCGGTCGCCTGCATCGCCTAAACCGGGGACAATGTATCCGTTTTCATTTAACTTTTCATCGAGCACTCCGCAGAAGATATCCACGTCCGGATGCTCCTTTGAAAATGCTTCCACTCCCTCGGGTGCTGCCAGTACACACATGAGTTTAATCTTCTTTACACCGCGGCGCTTTAAGCAATCAACCGCTGCTATGGCGCTTCCGCCTGTCGCGAGCATCGGGTCAGTTACTATTACCTGGCGCTCTGCAATATCCGGTGGGAATTTGCAGTAGTATTCAACGGGTTTTAGAGTGTCATGGTCGCGGTAGAGACCAATGTGCCCGACCTTTGATGCGGGGATAAGGCTCATTAAAGAATCCACCATTCCAAGTCCTGCACGGAGTATCGGAACTATAGTGACCTGCTTGCTTATTACGCTGCCTTTGGTTTTTACAAGCGGCGTTTCCACATCAACCTCGGTCAGGTTTAAATCGCGGGTTGCTTCATAACCTATAAGCAAAGCAATTTCACCGACTAAGTTGCGGAAGGTTTGGACATCCGTGTTCTTATCACGTAAAATGGTTATTTTATGGCGGATAAGAGGATGGTCCATTACATGTAATTTAGAAGTCATAGCTAATTAACCCTTTCTGATTTATACGTTCTCCGGCAGGATAAGGTTCATGATAACGCCGACAACCGTTGCGATGAACAGGCCGGACAGGCTGAGCGTTACGCTGCCGATGGTAAATACCAGACCGCCGATTGCGTTAAATCCAAGACCGGTGGTCAGGATGAGAGCAACAATTGCCAGGTTGCGTGAATGTGTAAAGTCGAGCTTTGCTTCAACAAGAGTGCGTATACCGATGCTTGCAATCATGCCGAAGAGCATAATCTCAACGCCACCCTTAACCGGACCGGGAATAGTTTCTAAAATGCCACCGAGGACTCCGACAAAACCAAAGATTATAGCGAATATTGCAGTCAGTCTGAGAAGAGCCGGGTTGTAATTCTTAGTGGTTGCAAGAACACCGGTGTTCTCCGAATATGTGGTGTTGGACGGGCCGCCAAAAAAGCCTGCTGCGAAGGTTGCAAGACCGTCACCGAGCAGGGTGCGGTGCAGACCCGGATCTGCAAAGAAGTTCTTTCCGACAACCGCACCGTTTGTTGTAATATCGCCAATATGCTCCATGAAAGTGACGAGGGCAACTGGTGCGATGGTCAGGATTGCCGTCCAACTAAACTTCGGAAGTGAGAAGAAGCCTTCGGTTACGTATGGGATATTTATGATTGATGCATTGGTGATTGCGGAATAATCCATATGGAAGATGCCAAATAAATCGAGTATTACGCAGAGCACATAGCCGGATGCGATACCTATGAGTATCGGGACAAGCTTGAAGAAGCCCTTTGCAAATATCATGCAAGCAATTACTACTGCCAGGGTGAATGCTGCAATTGCAAGGCAAAGCCATGCATCACCGGTCATACCTGCAGAAACATCAATATTATTAAGCGCATCATTTATAGCGGTGCCGGAAAGACCAATGCCGATAACTACAATAACAGGACCGGTTACAACCGGCGGGAATATTTTCTTGATACGGTCAACACCCACTACATATGCAATAAGGGCAAACAGCAGGTAAACAAGACCTGCGGCCATTATACCGCCCTGAGCATAGGGAATGCCCATGTCGTTAACTATCATGGAAATGGGTGCTATGAATGCGAAGGACGAGCCTAAGAAAACAGGCACTTTAAACTTTGTGCAGCAGTGAAAGATGAGAGTTCCAACACCCGCTGTTACCAAAGCGACTGCCGGACTCAGTCCGGTAAGCAGCGGAACCAGAACGGTTGCGCCGAACATTGCGAACAGATGCTGAATGCCAAGTAAATAGTCTTTGCCGGTTAGTCTTTGCATTTGAAATTCCTCCTACAACATATTGTTAATTACTGGTATATTTTTTATACCTCATTCATTATACACAATTATGTCAGAATTGAACAGAGCTTTGCAAATTTTTGTAAACATTGCTCGAATTTTCTGTGAATATATCACATAAGAGAGAGGTGTGTTTTCTGCTTTGACATTGCCGGGCTTTTGCTATATAATTTACAGTACTACTTAAAAGGGGTTTTTGCATTGTCTTGGGAATACGCTTTTTTAGATTGGATACAAACGAATTTAGCATCACCGTGGCTTGATGCGGTGATGAAGTTTATAACACATTTGAGTGACGGCGGTGCAATTTGGGTAGCTGCGGCGATTACGATGCTTATCATCCCAAAATACAGGCGCTACGGTGTGGTTCTGACGGTTGTGATTATTTCAGGTGCTGTGTTGAATTCTCTTATTTTAAAACCTGTCATTGGCAGAGCACGTCCGTTTGAGGCATTGGAGCAGATAATGCTTCTCATAACTCCGCCCGGAGATGCGTCATTTCCGTCCGGGCATACGCTGGTGTCCGTATCCTCGGCGATTGTTATATTAAAGGCGAATAAGAAGCTTGGAATTGCGGCGCTTGTGCTTGCGGCACTTACTGCATTTTCTCGTATGTATTTGTACGTACATTTTCCGACGGACATAATAGCCGGAGCGGTTTTGGCAATTGTCATATCCGTCGTCTGTCTGGTCATTTCAGATAAAGTGCGGAAAACACAATAAAAAAGATTTACTATAATAAAAAACTTCGGAGCCTGCAAGCTGCAGATTCCGAAGTTTTTTTATTAGCTGTAATTAGAATGTAATACTCTCCAAAGCCGTCAGGTACTGCGCTTTGCGCATTTCCTGCTCAGCCAGATAAGATTGGTCGGCAGAGTAATGAAGCTCGTGCAGATATTGGTGATGGTTTTTCATTATCAACTCATTGTTGCGTCCGAGCATCTGCATTGCTATGCTTGAGCACTGGTCAGCCGCACGCTCCAGATGCGTAAGAGCATCCAGAAAAACAAGGCCCGAATCAATTGAACACTTGCCTTGACACAGACGTGAGGTGTGGCGGTTTTTGAGAGTCAAAACCATATCGTCGATTACCTCTTCAAGTGGCTCAATGCGGCGTGCCGTGGTCTCACTGTCGTTTTCTAAAGCGTCCACGGTAAGGCGCAGGATCTCGAGAACCGCATCGCCAATAATATTGAGCTCCTGCTGAGCCGAGTCGGAGAAGGTGCGGCCTGAATCGTGCATTTTTTTAGCCATTTCGTCAAAGTTTGTCGCATAGTCACCTATACGCTCAACGTCCGGAATACACTGCATTAGCATATTGAGCTGGCGGTTATCGCGCTCGGTTTCAATGCTGCGCGAAAGCTCAATTAGATAATTATCCGCATTGTCCGCAAAACGGTCCAAGCGCTCTTCACAGCCGTTTATCTCTTGAGAGGTGTTTTCGTCAAAGCGCTTAAATTGCTCTAAACTGAGTGCGACATTGTCCTTTGCGGCCTTTGCCATTGCAATGAGGGCTTTGGTTACGCCTTCAAGAGCAACAACCGGGGAAATCATAAGCTTGGGGTCAAGTGCGGCAAGCTCGGGATATTTGTCCTCTTTACCGGCTTCGTCTTTGACTACCATGCAGGAAATTTTGACGAGCAGATTTGTAAATGGAATAAGTGCCACCGCTGTGAGAAGATTGAAAAGGGTTTGGAAGTTTGCGATTCCTCCGCTGTTAACAATTCCGCCCCACAGCTCGGGGAATGCGCCTGCTTGACGTAGAATAGTCATTACTATCATGAAAAGGATGGTTCCGACGGTATTAAACACTATATGAACAACGCCGGTTCTCTTTGCGTCCTTTGAGGAACCTATTGAGCATACCAAAGCAGTGGTGACGCATGTGCCGAGGTTTATACCCATAATTATGGGGTAGACGAGGTCAAAGGTCATGACACCGGTCGAGGAAAGTGCCTGAAGAATACCTACCATTGCAGAAGAACTCTGAACGATAACCGTAAGAATCAAACCTGTGAATATGCCGAGAAGCGGCATGTCGCTAAAATATGCTAGGATGTTTACGAACATATCAGACTCCGCCAACGGCTCAACAGCACCTGTCATAGCCATAAGACCTGTGAAGAGGATACCAAAGCCCATTGCTATCATACCAACATTTTTGGAGTTTCCTTTTTTTATAAACATAATTAAAAGGATTCCGATGATGAGGGCAATCGGAGCAAGGGTATCCGGTTTAAAGAATGCCAGAATGGAATTGCCGGATGAATCAATATCCATAAGGCGGATGATTTGTGCGGTTACGGTTGTTCCGATGTTTGCACCCATAACGATGCTGACCGCTTGGCGCAGGTTCAGGATTCCCGCACCGATAAGGCCGACTGTCAGGACTATCGTGGCGGTGGAGCTTTGGATAATTGCGGTTACAAGCGTACCGGTCAGGAGACCAAGAAAAACATTTTGGGTAAGCTTTCCCAAGACGTTCTTCAAAGCCGTACCTGAGCCGTGCTTTAAACCGTCACCCATTATTTCCATTCCGTAAAGGAACATGGCGAGACCGCCCAAGAGTGAAATTACGGTAAGTACTGTGTTCATATTACTTTCTCCCTTATAAAGACTTATGTATTTATTATAAATGATATGACAGATTTAGACAATAAAAAAACGGAAAAAATTTCATGTTGATATTATATTTTTCAAGTAGTGATAGAGGAAAATAAATAAGAACAAATTAAAAAACAATATTTCCAAAATTATACACAGGCTTTATGAAATTCTTTGGAGTTTTTTTCATTTGAGTATTGACATAAGAAAGAAATGTGTGATATACTAATTGAGCTGTAAAAATAGGGGTATAGCTCAGTTGGTAGAGCAGCGGTCTCCAAAACCGCGTGTCCAGAGTTCGAGTCTTTGTGCCCCTGCCAAAAATCGACATTCTTCGAAAGAGGAATGTCGATTTTGTTTTTTACTCATATTCTTTTATAGCAGTTTTTGCGAGCGTTATAAATTCGGTCTTTACATTGTCGGGAGACACGATTTTTATATCCTTGCCGAAGTTAATAAGCCATGTGAGAAATAGCGGGCTTACGTGAACGCGCGTGGTGAATGTGAAGTAATCGTCACCATCAGGGATAAGTGAAATATCTTGCCCGAAACGGTCGATGATTATGTTTGCCAAATAGTTCTTACAGCGCAATTTAACCGTTTCTTCGCGCCCACCGTACATCCCAAAGGTTTTCTTTGAGTAAAGCGCCATATCAAAGTTTTTAAATAACTCTGCGCCGTCTCTTTTTTCATCCGTCAACCCAAGACTAAGCATTTTATCAACACGGTAGTGCTTGATTTTTTCACTCTCCGAATCATAAGCTATCATGTAATAGTTTTCATCGTCCCAGGTGAGTGCCCACGGACTTACAATATATGCCCTGCCGTCTTTTCTCAGATGTTTTTGCTTGTTTCTGTCCCAATCAAAATATTTAAAGGATATTTTTGTATTTTGCGAAATTGCTTCGTGGATATAGTCAACCGTGTAATATATGCTTTCGTTCATCGTTTTTATACGGTTTGCGACAAATACCTGACGTTGCAGAAGCTGAGCCTCGTGCATGCTTGCGAGGCTCTCTATCTTGTGAATAAGGTCATTGCTTTTTTTATGCGTTATAAATTTTGAGGATTGAACCGCATCAACCAAAAGTTTCAGCTCGGGCAGCTCAAAGCGCCGATAGGCGATGTAGTAGCGCGTGGTCTTGTCCTTGCGTTTTTCCACATCCGCACCGAAAAGGCGCAGGGCTTCGAAATCATCATATATGGATTTTCGCTCTGCAGAAATTCCATATTCACTGAGTGCAGATATGATTTCCTCCATGGTTAAGCCGTGATTATCATCAGTTCGTTCCTGAAGAATTTTTAAAAGATATAGAAGCTTAAGCTTCTGATTGCTGCTCTTTGCCATCTTTTAATATACCGGCTCGCAGGTCAAATTAGTCCCCAAACGGCGGAAGACCTTTTCGTCCACCGCAGAGAGGATGACAGAAGAGTGAACCTCGCAACCGCGAAGCTTATCAAGCTGCTGCATGGCAAGCTCGGCCTTTTCATCCGTGGCCGCACAGATTGACAGCGCGATAAGCGCCTCATCCGTGTGCAAGCGCGGGTTTCGGCTTCCCAGATGACCCACCTTAAGATGCTGAATAGGCTCAAGGACTTCGGGGGAAATAAGGTGCACGCTGTCCTCTATGCCGGCAAGCGTTTTAAGTGCGTTTAGAAGAAGCGCAGAGGATGCGCCTAAAAGGTCGGAGGTTTTTCCGGTTACGATAGTTCCGTCCGGAAGCTCCATTGCTGCGGCGGGAGCACCCGTGATTTCTTTTTTCTGCAACGCAGGACCGATAACCGCACGGTCGTTTACAGTTATTCCGGCTTTATTCATCAAAAGCTCAAGTTTGAGGACAATATCTGAGGATATAATGCCCTTTCGCTCATCGCACAGCGCAGTATAGTAACGGCGGAGAATTTCCTGACGCGATGCCTTTTTTGCGACTTCGTCATCTATTATGCAGTTGCCCGCCATGTTTACACCCATATCAGTGGGTGACTTGTACGGACATGTACCCAAAATCCGCTCAAGCATCGCGGTTACAACCGGGAAAATCTCAACATCGCGGTTGTAGTTTACCGTAGTAACACCGTACGCATCGAGGTGGAATGGGTCAATCATATTTACGTCATTTAAATCAGCAGTTGCTGCTTCGTATGCTAGGTTTACCGGATGTGTCAGCGGGATGTTCCAAATCGGGAAAGTTTCAAATTTTGCGTAACCTGCTTGGATTCCGCGCTTGTGCTCGTGATATAGCTGGGAAAGGCAAGTGGCCATCTTGCCACTTCCGGGACCCGGCGCAGTCACGACGACGAGCTCGCGCGAGGTTTCAATGTATTCGTTTTTACCGTATCCGTCATCGCTTACGATATGCGCAATGTCTGACGGATAACCGTCAATCGGGTAATGGCGATATACACGAATACCCAAATTCTCAAGCCTTTTCTGGAAGGCTATCGCGGTTGCCTGGCCGGTAAAGCGCGTCATAACAATACTTCCTACGTATAATCCAAAGGTGCGGAAGCAGTCAATAAGACGAATTACGTCCAAATCATAGGTTATACCCAAATCTGTGCGGAGTTTGTTCTTTTCAATGTCAGCAGCGTTTATGGCGATAACGATTTCAACTTTTTCCTTAAGTTGAAGAAGCATTCTGAGCTTGCTGTCAGGCTGGAAGCCCGGAAGCACGCGAGAAGCGTGATAATCGTCAAAAAGCTTGCCACCAAACTCAAGATAGAGCTTGCCGCCAAACTGCGCGATTCGGTTTCCTATATGCTCGGATTGCATGTGCAAATATTTTTCGTTATCAAATCCTATTGCTGACATTGTTACCCCTCGTTTCTCAAAGAATTCACTAAAAAATATTATACGTCAAAACGAGCTTAATTTCAACAGAAATAGGCAAAATGTTTTTGTGAAAAAACTGCATCCCTGAATTGAGATGCAGTTTGGTATTTACTTAAGAGCGTTTATTGCTTCAGAGATTGTTTTTGCGTTGGCCTTTTGGCTGAATTTATCAACCTCGGTACGGTTTTTCTCGCTGTGCGTAAGGCAGCCCGCTCCGTTTATGCATCCGCCGGCACACGCCATGCCCTCAATAAAATTTGCGTCTAAAATATTTTTGCTTTTCTTAAGCAGTGCGGTTCTGCATGCGTCAATGCCGTCACATGAACATGACTTAAGCTCGAAATCGTCAATGCCTTGCTCTTTAAGAGCTTGCGCCACTGCGTCTGACAGACCGCCACAGCGGGCAAATATTCTTCCGAAATATGAGGCATGGTCGAGCTCGCTTTCCGTAAGCTCGGTTATATCAATATCGCGGCTGTCAAACAAAGCTTGTAATTCCTCGAAGGTGAGAACACAGTCAACAAATGGATGCACGCTATCGAGCTGAGCCTCCATTTTCTTCGCCGTGCATGGGCCGATAAAAACAATTTTCACATCACTATCGTCGTTTTCTTTGAAGTATTTTGAAATCGTAGCCATCGGGGATAAATTATGCGATATAAAAGGAGTCAAATCCGGGAACGCGGATTTTATGTACGAGGTAAAGGCCGGGCAGCATGAGCTTGTTAAAAATCCTTTTTCCGCAAGCTCTTTTGACTCTGCATGCGCTACCATATCCGCGCCGAGTGCGGCTTCAACTACCGTGTCAAACCCTAAAACCTTAAGCCCGGTTATTACTTGACCTAATTTTGCGTATGAAAACTGGCTGGAAATTGCCGGAGCTACCACCGCATACAGCTTGGAAGACGGATTGTTGGCATTTTCCTTTAAAAGCTTAATAACATTAAGCATAAACGACTTGTCGCTTATCGCGCCGAATGGGCACTGATATACGCACGCGCCGCAGGAGGTACATTTGCTGTCGTCTATTAGCGCGGCGTTGTTTTCATTCATCGAAATTGCCTTTACCTTGCATGCGTTCTGACATGGACGCTTGCGGTGTACAATTGCAGTGTATGGGCAAACCTTAGCGCATTTTCCGCATTCAATGCATTTTGCTTTGTCAATATGCGCGACGTGGTTTTGGTCAAAGCTGATAGCGCCTTTAGGGCATACATCCTCACAACGGTGGGCAAGACAGCCACGGCATGCGTTTGTAACTTCAAAACCGCCGACCGGGCATTCGTCGCAGGCGATGTCTATTACCTCGATTACGTTGGGGTTATCCGAATTGCCACCCATTGCGAGTTTTATGCGCTCGGAGAGTATTGCACGCTCTTTGTAAACGCAACAGCGCATGGTAGGCTCATTTCCCGGAACGATGGTCTTTGGAATTTCCAGAAGGTTTTCCAGTAGAGTGTCGTTCCATGCCTGACGTGCCACTTCGCGGAGAACTTTGTATTTCAAGTGCTGAACTTTGGTGTCAAATTTACGCACCTTTTGCATCTTTTAAAGCTCCTTATACTGTTATTTGGTGATATGTATCGCCATTTAGGGATTTCCATTCAAAGGTATTTCCGGTAAGAGTCATATAACTGTGAGCGGAGTTTTCTTTGGGTATTGCAACCGAGCCGGGATTTAAATAAAGGAAGTTTTGTTTTTGCTCGCATTTTGGAATGTGAGTGTGACCGTGCAGCAGTATGTCACCGTCTTTGAGCGGGGGAAGAGCATCGCAGTTGAAGTTGTGCCCATGCGTTGCAAAAATCATACGGTCTGTGACCGAGAGGATTGCATAATCCGCAAGAATAGGGAAGTTTAAAACCATTTGGTCAACCTCAGTGTCACAGTTTCCGCGCACGCAGAGAATTTCATTGCTCATGGAATTGAGCATAGAAATAACCGCTTTCGGGTCATATTCCTCGGGGAGATTATTGCGTGGACCGTGATATAAAATATCGCCGAGAAGCAAAAGCCTATCCGCCTGCTCGGAGCGGTATGCGTTCATAAGCGCTTCGCAGTAGAGCGCCGAGCCGTGTATATCTGATGCGATTAACAATTTCATAAATAGAAATCTCCTGTTCGTTGCATTTTACAGTCATTATAATTCGAAATGACTGCTAATGTCAATGTCGGGCAGGAGATTTAGATTGACGTATTTACTTTTTTTCCCTGAAGAAGGCAACCGCAATTGCACCCGGACCTGCATGTGTTCCAATGGCACTTCCTATGGTTGTGTATTTGGGAGAGTCGATTTTACCGTCCCAAATGGATGAACTGTCCTCGATATACTTTAAAAGCAGGGTATCGGTTATACCTGTATACCCCAAAAGCACAGGCATTGAAAAATCAATGCCGCCGTTTTCTATTTCACTTATAAGAAGGTTGTTTGCCTGACGTGAACCGCGCGCTTTTCCGAGAATTTTTACCTCTCCATCCACAATACCGATAACCGGTTTTATGGAGAGAACGCCACCTGCAAAAGCTGCGGCTTTTGATATGCGTCCCCCGCGTTTTAAATACTCCAATGTGTCAAGCATGGCGACAAGGCAGATGTCATTGCGGGCGTGGGTTAGTTCTTCTATTATACTCTCTGCATCCATTCCGGAATCCGCAAGCCTGAGAGCGTATTCAATGAGAATTCCCTGACCGATTGCAAGATTTAAGCTGTCAAGTACATAAACTTTACCAGGAAAGTCTGCTGCCGCGATGCATGCGCTCTGATATGTGCCGGAGAGCTTTGAGGAAACCGTTATTACTATAGCGGTTTCACCGGACGCGGTAACGCTTTCAAAAACATCAGAGAAGGTCTGAGGCGGGATTTGACTGGTCGTAGGAAGCTCGTCACTTTCAATTAAATGCTCGTAAAATTCTTTGTGAGTAAGTGTTACGCCGTCAAGGTATTCGCATTGACCAAAGCGAACCGTCAATGGAATCACCGCAACTCGTGATTTTATATCAGGCAGGAGGTCAGCCGCGGAATCTGCAATAATTCGTACTTTCATAAAAAGCTCCTTTATTTTAAAAACATATGCAGTAGTTTTTCATAGAATTTATTATAGGGCTGATACCTCATGGCTAAATCCATCCAGGTCTTTTTATCAACAATACTTTTGTAATGTGAGAATGCATCAAATCCGACCTTTCCGTGGTATGCACCCATTCCGCTTTCGCCGACACCGCCAAACCCCATTTCGGTTGTGGCCAAGTGGATTACGGTATCGTTTACACAACCACCGCCAAAACTGCAAAGCTCGATAGCTTTACGGACGTTCTGCTTATCCTCGGAGAAAATGTATAGGGCAAGCGGCTTCGGCTTGCGTGATAAATCGGAAATTACCTTGTCAAATGACTCGAAGGTAAGTATAGGCAGAATGGGACCGAAAATCTCTTCCTGCATAACCGCGTCGGCCTCGGAGACTCCATCCATAACTGTCGGAGATATTTGCAGAGTATCTGCAGAAACCTCTCCACCGCAAATTACTTTTTGGTAATTTATGAGATTGCAAAGCCGCTCAAAGTGTTTTCTGTTTATTATCTTTCCGTAGTCAGGGTTTGCAAGAGGCGTTGCACCGAACTGCTTGCGAACCTGTTTACATATTTCAAGAACCAGCAGGTCCTTTACAGAACGGTCGCACAAGATGTAATCGGGGGCAACGCAAGTCTGACCACAGTTGAGGAATTTGCCGAAAACAATGCGTTTTGCCGCAAGTTTAAGATTTGCACTTTTTTCTACAATGCATGGGCTCTTTCCACCGAGTTCAAGAACTGCTGGAGTTAGATTTTCAGCCGCACGGCGAAGTACTTCTCGTCCGACCTGCTGGCTGCCGGTAAAGAAAATAAAATCAAATTTTTCTTTCAAAAGGCATGCGTTTTCCTCGCGCCCACCGGTAATAACAGAAACATATTCATCCGTAAAACACTCGTCTATTATCTTCTTTATTATAGAAGAAGTAGCGGGAGAATATGCACTGGGTTTTACAATGGCAGTATTTCCTGCCGCAATTGCGTCAACCAATGGGTCAAGGGTGAGTAAAAAGGGATAATTCCACGGACTCATTATTAGAACATTCCCGCGTGGCGAGGACTTTTTATAACTCTTTGCGGCAAATTGCGCAAGTGGAGTTTTAACACGCTTATTTGCTGAAAATTTCCTTACGTGCGAGAGCATGTAGCTTATTTCGTTCAGTACCAGACCAGATTCACACATAAATGCCTCAAATTCACTTTTCCCTAAATCCTCTTTTAAGGCTGCATGGATTTGCGGTTGATATTTTTTTATGCATTCGCGGAGTTTTCTTAACATTGATATGCGGAAATTCACCGGTAGCGTTTTACCGCTTAAAAAGAATTCCTGCTGTTTTTTGACAAGCATATTTATTTCTGCTGCGTCCATTTTATTTTTCCCTCCATTGTGAAACTATGTAATAAAACTTTTGGAGCTCTTTTGCATCCATGAGCATGGGAACCGGATATAGCGGATTTGCTTCGCGCGATGCGTGTTTTGCCATTGTGGGAATATCTGCCTCTTGAATTTCAGGGAGCGTTTCGGGAATTTTAAGCCTTTTATTCAAGCTGCGGACGGCATCTATAAACATTAAGGCCCCGTCTTTATCCTGAGTATTTTTATCAGCTATTCCGATGGCTTTGGCAAGGCGGTTGAGCTTTGAATAAACAGAGCTTCCGTACGCTTCTAAAAATATCGGAAGTAGAACTGAGTTTGCAAGACCGTGCGGAGTGTTATATTGTCCGCCAAGCGAATGGGCGATGGCGTGGATATATCCTACGTAAGATTTTGAAAATGTCGCACCTGCTAAATTCGCCGCGCGGAGCATATCCGAGCGTGCCTGCAAATCATCACCGTTTTTATATGCGTTTTCTATGCTTTTGAATATAAGGCAAACTGCATCGGTTGCCATTTGTCGAGTTTCCTTAGTTGTTGAACGTCCTATATATGCCTCAACCGCGTGAGTGAGTGCGTCTATACCTGTGGTAGCTGTAAGCATAGGAGGCAGTGTACGTGTTACTTCAGGGTCGAGAACTGCCATGTCCGGAATAAATGGAAAATTGTTCATCGTATATTTATGATGGGCATCTATGTCAGTTATTACGGATGTAACCGTTGCTTCACTGCCTGTGCCTGCTGTAGTGGGGATAGCGATAAGCGGGGGTGTTTTCCTGAATACCCGCAGATTTCCTTTTAGTTGAGATAGAGTTCTTTTAGGATAAACAATTCTTGCGCCGACGGCTTTAGCACAGTCAATGGAAGAACCGCCACCAAAAGCAATCATAGCTTTGCATCCCTCGGATACGTAAAGAGCGCGTGCACTCTCAACATTTTCAACCGTGGGGTTTGGGCGGGTTTCATTATACAATACATATTTGATGTTATTTTCCCTCAACGATTTTTCAAGCGGGCGGGTTGCACCGCTTTCATATAAATAGCTGTCGGTTATAAGAAGTATGGGATTATATCCGGACTCGGACAAAATAGGGGGAAGGTCACATATTTTGTTAATAAGTTTTGGAGTTCGGTAAGGCAAGAAGGGGAGAGCCATACGGAACGATGCCTGATAAATTCGGCAAAAGCTTTTGTAGATTATATTCATAGGTCACCTGCTAAATATATAGTTTTTAAATTGTTGGCAATTAAATCCAGCGAATTATAAAATAATTTGCGCACATCCTCGCTTAATCCTTCGCCGGCTTTTTCAACTACCCGCATAACGGTTTGACTAACCTGCTCTGCGGCTTTAACACCGGATGGTGTCAAACGGATTTTTGCCTGATATAAATTCCCGGTTTTAGAAACTCTTTCAATATGACCTATTTCCTCGAGCTCGGATAGTGAGCGGGAAACAGATGCCTTGTCCTTTCCGCAAAGAGCGCAGAGCTCAGTCGCGGAAATTCCGTCCGGATATTTAAGCATGGTTATAACGCATTGTGTATGCGAGCCTTTTAAATTATATTTCTCCATCCCTACTTTTTCTAACTTTTGTAAATATTTATATATGGTCGATATTGAGGAGCTAAATTGCTCAAACCTGTCTATCATATACACATCCTCCTTTGAGATATAAGTATTATACGTTTTAGATGTTGACTTGTCAACATCTAAAACACAAGATTAGATAGAGGGGCAAATTAAATTACTTGCTAATTAAGAAACACACATTGACTTGGTATGAAAACCAAGTATAATAATATATGGTAATTTTGCGTGAAAGGAAGCTTTAAATGTTAAAGAAATTTATTGGCGATAAAGCGTTTTACAGACGACTTTTTGTTTTGATGATACCGATTATGGTGCAAAACGGAATAACGAATTTTGTAAGCATGCTCGATAATATAATGATAGGCAGATTGGGCACCCCTGAGATGACGGGTGTTGCCGTCGTCAATCAGCTTATGTTCGTGTTTAATCTGTGTATATTCGGTGCAGTCAGCGGAGCCGGAATATTCGGCGCGCAGTTTTTCGGTAGGGGTGACACGGACGGAGTTCGCCACAGTTTCAGATTTAAATATATTTTTTCAACTGTTATGACGGTGCTGGCTGTACTTTTGTTTGCAACCTGCGGTGAGTGGCTTATAGGGCTTTACCTGAAAGGAGAGGGAAGCGCGCAGGACATCGCGGCTACTATGGTGTTTGCCAAAAAGTATATGACGGTTATGGCAATCGGAATGCTTCCGTATGCACTCAGCCAGTGCTATGCAAGTACACTACGCGAGACCAATCAGGCATCGGTTCCGATGTGCGCGGGAATTGTCGCGGTAATCGTCAATCTGATGTTCAACTACGTCCTTATATTCGGTGCTCTGGGTTTTCCGGCTCTGGGTGTGGCAGGTGCCGCGATTGCAACGGTAATTGCGCGTTTTGCCGAGCTTGCGGTTGTTGCTATATGGAGCTGGAGAAACAGATACGAAAACAGCTTTATTATCGGGGCGTTTAAAAGTCTTTGCATACCTAAAGAGCTTGTGTGGAGAATAACCGTCAAGGGTATGCCGCTTATGATAAACGAAAGCTTGTGGGCGGCAGGAATGGCACTTCTCAGCCAGTGCTATTCAATGCGAGGATTTGAGGTTGTTGCCGCCAATAACATCGCTCAAACGTTTTATAATCTGTTCTCCATCGTCTTTGTTTCTACCGGCGGTGCAATAGGCATAATTTTAGGTCAGATGCTCGGAAACGGCGAGTTGGAGGAGGCAAAAGCCGAGAGTATAAGGCTTATTGCGTTTTCGGTTATCAGCAGTGTAATTATCGGTGCGCTTTATGCGTTTTTAGGAATATTCATACCGCATTTATATAATGTTGATGGAAGTGTCAAAATACTCGCTACGCGTCTTATGCAGATTACCGCAGCGGCAATGCCTTTTTTCGCGTTTACACACTCGTGTTATTTCACACTTCGCTCGGGCGGTAAAATTGCCATTACATTTGTGTTTGACTGCTGTTTTGTATGGGCTATAAACCTGCCGGTGGTGTATCTGGTTACTAAATATACGGATGTCAATATCTTGGCGGTTTTTGCAATATCCGAAAGCGTTCATATACTTAAATGCGTGCTCGGCGGTTGGTTTGTTGCAAAGGGCGTATGGATAAGAAATTTGGTAGCCTCGGACGGATAATGAAAAAGCGTGTGCGATTTTTTCGCACACGCTTTTGCTATTGAATATTGACAGAAGATGAGTCCGCGTAACCGACTGTGTTGTTGTAGCGGACTACGTACCAGTTGTTCCATGTTCCGTTTACAGTTAGCTCTGCACCCTGCGGTGCGGTTGTCAATACGCGCGATGAAGTGTCGGGCTTTTCGTAGATGTTTAAGGTTTGAGCAGTTACAGTTCCGGTCTGTTGCGGCTGTGGCTGGACAAATGGGATGTCAAAATACTCGGTAAGGGATAAAACCAAATTGCGGGCTATGGAGGTTACGTTGTTTTTTATCCAATTTGCATCATCCGTGTTGTCGTGATATGCTATCTCAATTAAAACTGCGGGCGCACGTGTTTTGGTGACCTCGCCCAACGTTGTGGTTGCAACCGCACGAACGCGTGACGGTGTAGGGGAGATTGCCTTGAAATTGCGTACTATTATATCTGCTGCGCGCCTTCCGTTTCGGCTTAGGGCGTAGTAGTAAACATCTGTGCCGCGCAACCTTCCGGATACGGAGTCAGGAGAAGCATTAGAATGCAGGGCGAGATGTAAGTCGTAGTTTCCGGAATTTGAGTCATCTATTACTTCTGCGGTTGTCATATCCGGATTATTGCGCCGATAGCGTATACCTGATGAGCGCAGGTACGGAAGCATTGCATCTGCAATAAGGTTCATGTATTGCTCCTCGTTTCCGCCGGTGATATAAGGGTTAAATTCCTGAGTGGATGGGCTTAGGTATATAATAGGCATAAGGGTTGTCTCCTTGAAATTTAATTTTGTGATACAGGCTTACATCATATACTATGCATAATCGAAAAAAGATGTTGACAAACAGCTCATTAGCTGATATACTAATCGAGCGTTGTTTGATAAATGGCCCGGTAGTTCAGTTGGTTAGAACGCTAGCCTGTCACGCTAGAGGTCGTGGGTTCGAGCCCCATCCGGGTCGCCAAACAAAACATATTTAATGAGCTGAAAAAATTTGAAAAAAGAATTGACTTTTTTAAATTTTTGTCGTATACTAATATGGCACGTTGATTAATAAATGAATATGCTGTTATAGCACAGTCGGTAGAGCGCATCCTTGGTAAGGATGAGGTCCCCGGTTCAAATCCGGGTATCAGCTCCAGAAAAACCAGTCGGAAATGACTGGTTTTTTGTTATATTTGTACATGGTTGGGGCTCCTGATCGGTTTTTTGCCGTCTTCCGGGAACCTCATTTTTGATTTCATCCGGTTTTGTCAGTTTTTTGTCAGTTTTCCCATGCCTTTTATGCCCGTAAAGCCTTGATTTTCCTGGG
>JAZRUF010000040.1:0-10777 GCA_045652405.1 Eubacteriales bacterium
AAACGTGTATCTGTAAAGGACATTGCGGCAGAGCTTCAGATTTCACTCTCCACGGTTAACAAGGCGCTGACAGGTAAACCCGGAATCAGCGAAAAGAGGCGTAAAGAGGTTATGGAGACTAATGAGGATGGCGACCGTGCATATTCCTGCATATCTGAGCTGTGTGCAAAACACCCCGAAATGAATGCTCTGTATATAAGCACGGCTACTTCTCAGGAGGTTTGCCGATATATTGAGGAACATGAGCTTAAGGATAAAATTATAGTGCTCGGTACGGACGTATTTGATGAACTGAAAACCGCAATGCGTAAGAATATCATGCGCGCGACCATTTTCCAAAATCAGGAGGAGATGGGAAGCCGCGCGGTGCATTGCGCATATGAATATCTTATAAAGAGCAACAGTTACGGTCATAACGATTGGGTTCCGCCTAAAAAAATTCTTGTTCCGCCGTGTATATATTATAAAGCCAACATCGAATAAGCGGTTTATGGTCGCGATTAACATGTAAAATCCCGGAAAGTGAATGCTTTCCGGATGTATTTTAACTTTATTGGAGAAACGTTTTTTCTAATTGTAATTTGGAGGTTTTAGTGATGAAATTAAAAAACAAAGTAGCTGTAATAACAGGAGGCGCATCGGGTATAGGCGTTGCAGGCACGCGTGTTTTCGCCGATGAAGGAGCATCGGTAATCATGCTTGACGTAAACCAGACGGCGGGCGCTTCGGTTGAAGCGGAGCTTCGCGCGCAGGGTAAGGACGTTACGTTTATCAAGACGGATATTTCCTCAATGGATGAGGTTGCCACAGCGATGAAAAAGGTTGATGAGATGTACGGCAAGCTCGACATTCTCTATAACAATGCATCGGTATTCCTCGGCGGACGTGACACGGTCATAGCAGACCTTCCGGTTGATATATGGACGAAGACGCTAGCAATTAACTTAAACGGCATGTACCATTGCTGCAAATTTGGTATTCCGCTCATGAAGAAGGCAAGCGGCGGTGCGATTATTAACACTGCGTCAAGTGCAGGTGTTGTGGGAATTCCGGGGTGCGCGGCATATTCGGCGACCAAGGGTGCAACCGTTGCACTCACCCGCTCTATGGCGGTAGATTACGGTAAATTTAACATCCGTTCAAACTGCATTGCGCCGGCTGCAATTGAGACTGAAATGGTTAAGCAGAGTAATTTAAATGACCCAAATTTTGACAATGAATTTTTCTTAAAGCAGATTACCCCGCTTCGCCGTTGGGGAAAGCCTGAGGATATTGCGCATCTGGCGTGCTTCCTCGGCTCGGACGAGGGTGCATATTTAAACGGCGTAATCATCCCGTGTGACGGCGGTATCACCATGAACGGAACCGTAAACCGCGAGAAATGATTAACAAAGAAAGAGTGACTAAACCGAAAAAATGCCATTGTCGAATCGACAATGGCATTTTTGATTATTAATATTATTTGCGTTTTGCAAGAACTCTTTTGATGTTTTCAGATAAAATCTTTTTCTTATCCTCTTCTGAAATCTTTGCGTAGCATACCCATGCAAGCTGCGGGGTTGGGTCGCGCATTGGCAAATCTGAGCCGTAGAGGACTCTGTCCGCACCCACCTGCTCGACTAAGAATTCAATCATATTACGTGCGGTGGAGGTGTATGTAATTTCAAGCATGACGTTATCGTACTTCTTTGCAAGGCAGATTGCCTTGCGTGCGGTGATATAGTCCGCACCTGTATGCGCGATAATGAAGGTAACGTTCGGGCATCTTGCGATGAGTTCTTCCATCTTTTCGGTAAATACCATCGGACCCACGTGAATAAGAGCGGGCATATGGTGCTCATCTGCATATGCAAACCATTCTCGTGCCACGTCATCTGCAAACTCAAACTTCTGATACGGCGGATACGGCTTTATGCCGACGAATACTTCGGGGTATTTCTCGTGATAGCCCTTCCATGCATTTAAGTCTTCTTCATAGTGGATATTGCAGGTTGAATAACCATAGAATCTGCCTGGATGCTTCTTTGCCGCGTAGAGCGTCTCCTCGTTTGCTTTTATGCCGTTAAAGGAGATGCCCGACCAGGGTGCGGTGATTATAGAGTCAATACCCAGCCTGTCCATCTTCTTTACTATGCTGTCACAATCTGAGTACATCATCAAGCAGTTATTAACGGTTTTATCGTCAGCCTCGACCATGTGCGTGTGTGCGTCAAAAACAGGCACTGAAATCGGTGTGCCTGAATCTGCTTCACGTGCGATTGAGTCAAGCTCGCACTCTGAGTCGACATAGAGCTCCAGGCTTTCAGGGTCTATGCCGAGAAGTCTGCAAGCGTTTCCATACGCGACCAAATCCTTTTCCTCTTCGCTTACATCGGCATACTCTACAAGAGCTTTCATCGCGCCCATTGAGCGAAACGGCCATGCGCTGCTGTATAAGAGACGGTCGATGCCGAATTTCTCACGCGTCATTTCAAGAAGATTATTTAAATGCATGGAGCTCATATCAAAATAAATATTTTTGCGGCGGGATAAAAGCTCGCATGCGCTTCTTCCAAACCCCCAGCTTGCGCCATGGATGATAATTGGAAGCTCGGGATATGCCTCAGCGATAAGGTCAACTCGCTCCATTTTATCCTCATTGATGCCCGGAACAATGAGCGGGCGGTTATACTGCATAAGAGCTTCGGCTATCGGTCGGATAGTACGCGCATTGTATGCGCAGCGCATTTCATCGCCGATTGCGAAGGCACGGACTCCGCTGTCGAGTAGGTTTTTAAGATAATTTTCATCGCCACTCTCAAGAGCTGCGGTGGTCGGGACAATTGCAATACTTACAAAACGCGGGTTTTTCTTTGCAAGCTCAAGGCATTCGCGGTTACCGTAGACAAATGAATACTCCCTTGCGGTGTTCTCCAAAACCGCCGCGCCGTGCACGCGCGCGTATTTCATATCCTCAAGCAAAATCTCAGGGTTAATCGGGTAATCCCCATCCGGTGCGCATTTTCTTCCGACGGATGCAAGGATTTCAAAATATTTTCTCTGCTTCACAGATAATCACTCCTTACAAAATTGGCACATAAATGTGCAGTATATAATTATATTTTACTCCTGCCTTATGTATTTATCAATGTATTTTCTCCTAAAATGGCACCGTTTTCTATAAAAAATAAAGCGGCAGATTTCTCTGCCGCTTTTTTGAATTTGAATTCTTAGTCCTGCTTGCTGAGCTTTTTGTTTGTAAGGTAATGCAGGAGAACCAGCGCCGCACCGAGTAAAATTGCGGATACGCCGAGGGTTAACCAGACATTCTTGGTGATACCTGCAACGATATAGCCTACAAAGCAGCAACCTGCAACCAGGAGTGCGTACGGAATCTGGGTAGACACGTGGTCCATGTGATTACATGCAGCACCTGTGGAGGAGAGAATGGTGGTATCGGAAATCGGTGAGCAGTGGTCGCCGAATACTGAACCTGCAAGAGTTGCCGAGAGCGAAATAATTGTAAGCTCCGGTGCAACCTGAGAGCAAACCGTTGCGATAATCGGAATGAGAATTCCAAAAGTACCCCATGAGGTTCCCATTGAGAAGGAAAGGAACGCTGCGACAACAAATACGATTGCCGGGATAAGAATGGTCGGAAGGCTTGATGCAGCAACCAGGTCGCCGACATATACGCCGGTGTTAAGAAGGTCACGGCAGACACCGCTGATTGTCCATGCCAGGGTGAGTATAATAAATGCCGGAACCATGGACTTTACGCCCTGGGTAATGCTTGACATAAACTCGCGGAAGGTGATAACCTTGCGCGGGACAAACAGCAGGAATGCAACGATGAGTGCGCCAAAGCTTCCGAGTGCGAGTGATGCGCCTGCATCCGTGTTACCGAAGCCCTCGGCGAGGGTCATGCCGCCTGCGAAGTATCCGCCGACGTAGAGCATAGCCAGTATGCAGAAAATGATAAGAGCGAAAATCGGGATGAGCAGGTCAAATACGCGACCCTTCGGGGAAACTTCCATATTTGCAAGCTCGTCAGCCGTGGTCTCCGCGCCCTCGCGGGTTGAGTCCAGCTCGCCCTTTTCGATAGCGTTCTTTTCAAACTTAGCCATCGGACCGAAGTCAAGCTTGGTAAGGGAGAGAATAAGAACCATTACGATAGTAAGTACTGCATAGAGGTTAAACGGAATTGCCTGAACAAATGCGCTCATGCCATCAAGACCGGTACCGTCCATCTGCGAGATTACCGATGCCGCCCAAGAGGAAATCGGTGCGATAATACAGATAGGAGCTGCGGTAGCGTCAATCAAATAAGAGAGCTTTGCGTGGGAAATACGCTGCTTATCGGTTACCGGACGCATAACTGTGCCTACGGTCAGGCAGTTGAAGTAGTCGTCAATAAAAATCAGGCAGCCGAGTGCAGAGGTTGCAAGAGCAGCGCCGCGGCGGGATGTGATTTTCTTGCTCGCCCAATCGCCGTATGCCTTTGAACCGCCTGCGCGGGTGATAACCGCGACGAGCGCACCAAGCAGAGCCAAAAACAGGATGATGGACGCGTTGTCCCCCATCTTGGTTGCCATTAAGCTTGTGGTAGTGTCAAACGTTTTGGTCAGGACCCCGAGTACACCGCTTGCAGTGTAAAAGGAATAGATAAATGTACCGGAAAGGATTCCGATAATCAGAGAGGATATAACCTCTTTCGTCCACAGTGCGAGACCGATAGCTATAATCGGCGGCAGAATGGACAGGATACCTACGTTGATAGCTTCCATTACTACATCTCCTTTGACTTTCTGCGTCTTTGCGCAGAACTTATTTAAGATAGAATACCATATATTCTTTTATTATTCAACGTTAATTTCTGTTTTTTACGCTATGATGTTAAAATTTGACATTTATGATAAAAACAAATCACACTATCCATTTGCGTGCGACCGGGATTTTGAGAAGAAGCCCGGATATCAGCATGCACAAGAGGAAAGTGCCTACAGAATAAATAGGTACCGCAATAAAAGGCGGGTAATTAATAAGCGATATGTTAAAGCCTCTGAGCGCAATGTTTAGGAAATCATGCATAAGATAAATACCGAATGTGGTTTTTGAAGCCCATGCAATCCGGTTGGATGCCTTTGCTGAGAGTGCGTTTAAACACCGCAGATTTTTAACGAATACAAACACGGCTGCACTGTATATCATGCTAAATGGGGAGAGTCCCTCGTAGAGTAAAACGTCCGTTACGGACTTAGCGGAGGATAAGTACACAGTGCCGATGCACGCGGTAATAATTGCCGCGATACCCGAGATATAAAGGAGAACTTTTGCCTTTTTGCCGAAATTGTATTTGTTTAAATAGTGGCCTGCGAGGAAGTATCCCACATATCCGGTCACCATATGTAGGCCCATCTTATTGAATACTCGTGCAAAATTTGAAAACGGTGCAAATTTTAAAAGAAACGGAATCACTCCCGAGCACAGGAAAAACAACAGCAGAAAATACTCGGTCTGTCGCCGCGTTGCGTTTTTGGTAAACACCCGAAGAAGCGGGGTTATAAGGTACAAGCCTGCTATCAGGTAAATAAAGTACAAGTGGAAATGTTCGTTGCCGTACAAGATTTTTTTTAGTCCGAGTACGATGACGCTAAAATCAAACTTGCCGGTTTTCAGCCAGGCAGTAAACGCCGGATAGACCTCATATAGAAGTGACCAAAGGATAAGCGCGACTATCAGGCGCGGGATGCTTCTTGAAAATATCTTTTTTGCGCTAACTTCCCTTTCAGGGTCTAAGAAGAATATGCCGCTTACCATGAAGAAGACCGGCACTGCAAAGCGCGCTGCGGCGGAGATAATATTTGATTGCCGCCAGACTGCGGTACTCGGTGGGCACGCGGTGAGAATATTCGCAGTTGCGTGAATTACGATTACGGCAAAAATTGCGATTATGCGAAGTATATCGGGGTATACAAGCCTTTTCTCACTCATATCTATTCCCAATCCTTCCATATTTCCGGGCAATACCCGACCGTCGCCAGTTTACCGTTTCTGACAATCGGGGTTTTGAGGATGCCCGGATTTTCCATTAGTTTATGGATTATATCCGATTCATATGCCAGATGCGCGATAAATGAGTTTTCATACTCCTTTGACTTTGTGTTTATCATATTTTCAAGCCCGACTGCCGCGCGTACGGACTCAAACTCGCGCGGGCTTAAGCCGTAACGCTTTAAATCTATCATCTGGTACTTGATGCGCCGTTCTTTGAAGTAGCGTTCTGCCTTCTTTGTATCAAAGCATTTTCCGCTTCCGTAAATTTGAATATTCATTAATTCATACCTCATCTTGCAATGTTGACAACATTGTAACACATTATTAATAACTTTTCAATTACGCCTTGAAAACGAGCGGATTTTATTCCTTAAAAAAGAATAGCTAAAAGCATTGCACAAAGCCTTAACCTGTGTTAGAATGTACTCAGTATCCGACCGGAAGGGTTCGTCCCAACCGCGAGGGCATTTATACAGGCTATAGCGCGGGAGTATATTCTTTTGCGCGGTGAGTATTTGCTTGATTTTATGCCGTTTGTCGGAATTTAGCCCGACAAACGGCTTTTTAAATTAAGAGGTGGAAGCATGGAAAAGAGAATAGCGCTTATAGGAATTATCGTGGAGCGCACATCCGCGTCTGAGCGCATAAACTCGGTTTTACATGAGTTTGGCGAGTATATAGTCGGGCGGATGGGTATCCCCTACCGCGACCGGGGGATAAGCATAATAAGCATTGTGGTCGATGCGGGAAACGATGTGATAAGCTCACTTTCCGGAAAGCTCGGAATGATTGACGGTGTGAGCGTAAAGACGATGTATGCAAAGAGTTAATATTGATAAGGCGTGGCTTATTCACGCGCTGGAAGCCGAGGATTTTTCGGGATATTACCGCTTGGCGGATGAGGTGCGCTCACAGAATGTCGGCGATACGGTGCATGTGCGGGCACTGCTGGAGTTTTCAAACTACTGCCGCAGACAGTGCAAATACTGCGGGTTAAACTGCAAAAACAGCGCACTTTCGCGCTACCGCATGACCGCGGATGAGATTATTTATCATGCCACTCTTGCCGCCGATGCGGGATATAAAACCGTAGTGCTTCAGTCGGGTGAGGACAGGAGCTATACCGTGGACGAGCTCTGCCGCGTGGTGTCTGAGATTAAAAGACATGACATTGCAGTTACCTTAAGCTGCGGTGAGTTTTCAAGGGATGAGCTGTCCCGCTTGCGCGATGCGGGTGCGGACAGATATTTACTAAAGCACGAAACCGCGGATGAGGGAATTTACAAAAGCTTGCATCCGTGCGGAACATTAAGAGCGCGCATAGAGTGCCTTAACACTCTTAAGGATTTGGGTTTTGAGGTCGGAAGCGGCTTTATGATAGGGCTTCCGGGTCAGACGAGCGAGACAATTGCCGAGGATTTACTGCTTTTAAAAAGCATAGGGTGCGACATGGCGGGAATAGGTCCGTTCCTCCCTCATCCGGATACCGAGCTTGGAAATCACCCTGCGGGCAGTGCTGAGATTTGCCGACGCGCGGTTGCGCTTGCGCGCATACTCATGCCGAAGATAAACTTACCTGCGACAACCGCGCTCGGAGTACGCAATCCCGAGGAGAAGGACAAGGTTTTCTCGGGCGGTGCGAATGTTATTATGCAGAAGGTAACGCCGGATGAATACCGCGCGTTATATGAGATTTACCCTACCCCGAAAGCGCATACGGATGTAGTAAATGACAGAGAAAAGGTTTTGTCCGAAATCCGGGCTTTGGGAAGAAATCCAGTTTAAGGAGAATTGAAAATGTATAACAGTAAATCACCTCATGCAGAGGATTTTATAAACCACGAGGAAATATTGAGACTTCTTGATGTTGCGGCAGAGACCAGCCGGAACATATCCGAAATGTACGAAATAGTCGAAAAGGCTGCGCTGTGCAAGGGGCTTGATGTACGTGAAGCGCTCGCACTTCTCATATGCGAGGATGAGGGAATAATAAATAAGGCATTTTCGGTCGCTGAGCAGGTAAAGGAGAAAATATACGGGCGCAGAATAGTCATGTTTGCGCCGCTGTATCTCTCCAATTACTGCGTAAACGAGTGCACGTACTGCCCTTACCACCACTCGAACAAAACCATTTGCCGCAAGCAGCTCTCTCAAGAGGATATACGCCGCGAGGTTATCGCACTTCAGGACATGGGGCATAAACGCCTTGCGCTTGAAACCGGCGAGGACCCGGTAAACTGCCCGATTGAGTATGTGCTCGAGAGCATTAAAACCATATATGGGATACACCATAAAAACGGTGCTATCCGCCGCGTGAACGTAAACATCGCGGCGACAACAGTTGAAAATTACCGCAAGCTCAAGGAGGCGGGAATAGGTACATATATTCTTTTTCAGGAGACGTATCACAAACCCACTTACGAGCGTCTGCACCCCAAGGGACCCAAGCACAACTATGCCTACCACACCGAGGCGATGGACCGCGCAATGACCGGCGGTATTGACGACGTGGGCATAGGCGTTCTTTTCGGGCTTTACGACCATCTCTACGACTTTGCCGGACTTCTGCTTCATGCAAAGCATCTTGAGGACACCTTCGGAGTCGGTCCGCACACGATAAGCGTGCCGCGTATCCGCCCGGCAGATGATGTGGACCTAAAGGAGTTTCCCAACGCGGTTGACGATGAAAGGTTTAAGAAAATTGTTGCGGTTTTGCGCCTTGCAGTCCCCTACACCGGACTTATAGTGTCCACACGTGAGTCACCCAAATCGCGCGCCGAGGTGTTGCGTCTGGGTGTATCGCAGATAAGCGGTGCATCTTCTACAAGCGTTGGCGGGTATGCCGAGCGCGAGGAGGAAAACTCCGCGCAATTTGAAGTAAATGACACGCGCACGCTTGATGAGGTTGTAAACTGGCTGCTCGGTCTCGGCTACATACCCAGCTTCTGTACCGCGTGTTACCGCGAAGGGCGCACCGGCGACCGTTTTATGAGCCTTGCAAAATCCGGGCAGATAGCAAACGTATGCCAGGCAAACGCTCTTATGACGCTAAAGGAATATCTTGAGGATTATGCGAGTGAAGCTACGCAGGAGATAGGAATCTTACGCATACGCGAAGAGATTGAGAATATCCCGAATGAAAAGGTTAAGGCGCAGGTACTCAGCTATCTTGATGAGCTGTCCCGCGGGGCGCGCGACTTCCGTTTTTAAAGTACGAGGTGGGCATATGGCAGAGTTAAATCAAACACCGAGCGCAAATCGCCTGCACATAGCGCTTTTGGGAAAGCGAAATGCAGGTAAATCTTCACTTATAAATGCGATTGCAGGGCAAGAGGTTTCGCTGGTTTCGTCTGTTGCGGGAACTACGACTGACCCGGTGAGTCGCGCGATTGAAATATCCCCTCTCGGCGCGTGCGCACTTATTGACACTGCGGGCTTTGACGATGTGGGAGAGCTCGGCGCAATGCGCGTGGAGAAGACCCGCGCGGTGCTCGATAAAGCTGATATAGCAGTAATCGTATGCCGCGACGGTGCGGGAAGTGTCGAGAAGGAATGGGCGGACACCCTGCGCGGGAAAAATATACCGTTTGCCGCTGCCGTAAGTCAGTCAGACCGCCAGGCAAATGCGGAGGCACTTGCCGAGCAGGTACGCGAGAGCCTTAAATGCGATGTTGTAATAACAAGCGCAAAGGAAAACTCGGGCATTGATGAGCTTAAATCGGCACTTGTGCGCCTTGTGCCAGAAGATTTCGGTGCAAGCAGTATAGTCGGGCATTTGGTGGAGGACGGTGACACGGTGCTTCTTATAATGCCGCAGGATATTCAGGCACCGAAAGGGCGGCTTATTCTGCCGCAGGTTCAGACCATACGCGACCTTTTGGACAATAAATGCGTGGTTATAAGTGCAACGCTTGATAAAATGGACGCGGCACTTAACTCTCTTGCGTTGCCGCCGAAGCTTATTATAACCGACTCGCAGGTGTTCCCTGCCGTGTACGAAAAAAAGCCCGAGGGGAGTTTGCTCACGTCGTTTTCGGTTCTATTTGCGCGCCATAAGGGCGACATACACGCGTTTGCCGAAGGGGCTGCCGCGATTGATGCCTTGCGTGAGGGTGACCGTGTTCTAATCGCAGAAGCGTGCGCGCATGACCCGAAGGACGGTGACATCGGGCGCGAAAAAATCCCCGCCCTTTTGAGAAAAAAGGCAGGGAGCGGACTTATAATCGACGTGGTTTCAGGCTCTGAGTTTAACCGTGATTTGAGTAGCTACTCGCTTATAATACACTGCGGTGCGTGCATGTTCAACCGCAAGCTCGTGCTATCGCGCATCGAAAAAGCAAAAGCCGCGGGAGTTGCGATTACAAACTACGGCATCGCAATCGCAAAGCTCACCGGGATTTTGGATAAAATAGAATTGTAGAAAAATATATAATTGCTTTAGTAAAGCGTGAAAAGGCAATAAGCAAAAACACGCACACGTCAGTGTGCGGGTTTTTGGCACCCCCTACAGGAATCGAACCTGTAACTAACCCTTAGGAGGGGTTTATTATATACATTTAACTAAGGAGGCATATGATTTTTTCGGTAAGATATATTTTATTCTATTTTTATCAATCTGTCAACCGCTTGCAAGGGCTTCATTATATGCCGCAAATCAAAAAAATCTGCAAAAATGCTTGACATTTTTGGTTTTTCCTGTATAATTATTATGTTTCCTTGCTCCTAACTGAGTTTAGGGGCC
>JAZRUF010000041.1:0-4591 GCA_045652405.1 Eubacteriales bacterium
GCAACACGCGCAGAAGTTGCGGTAATGCTAAACCGTATATTCGCATAATAAATCAATAGAAAAACGGAAGGGAAAATTCCCTTCCGTTTTCTCTATTATTGGGTTTTAGTTTTTGCTCTTAAAGCTCATGCAGTCGGTGCACTGTTCTTTGGACGGATTACATTCATGAGTTCCGACTGTAATGCAGTCCAAGGAGCAGTAATTCTGAGTATCGCAGTGGTATGCACACTGGGATACCGTGCACTTAATGCTTTGATTTGCGTTTGTGTTCATTTTCCGTCTACCTCCGATAATGAATATGGCGCATTGCGTCCGTATCTATTCTTGACGGAGAGAGCGGATTTTATTCAAATTTTAAAATTTAAATTATTCTTTGGGAGTACATTTTTTTCTTCCAGTTGCCCATGCGGTAGACGATTATTGAGATTATCATGCCCAGTGACCAGCTTACAAGAAGTGAAGTAAAGAGCGCAAACGGCTGGCCGTTGGGGTATGCGGGGGTGCGTGAGAAGTAGGCCACGATATACGCGGTGGGAACACGGAGAAGGATTGTAGAAATCATGGAAATCCACATGGGGGTTACAGTGTCGCCCGCGCCGCGCATTACGCCGCCGAGCACCTGCGTTACCGCTACGCACAGATAGCCTGCTGCGAGGATGCGCATCATTTTGACTGCAAGGTTCATAAGCTCTTGCGTGTCAGTAAAAATATCAAACAAAATATGGCCGAAGAAGAGGAGTATAACGGTTATAACGCCGGAGAACGCAAGTGCCATAATTGCGCCCTGTTTTGTGCCCTGCGTCACGCGGTCATACTTCTTTGCGCCGACGTTCTGACCGACAAACACGCTCATCGCCTGACCGAAGGTCATGTTGGGCATCATGGCAAAACCGTCAACACGCATTATAATTACGTTGCACGCGATTACCAGCTCGCCCATGCTGTTGGTGAGCGTTTGGACCACCATGCCTGCCATTGCGAATATTCCCTGAGTTATGCCGGAGGGAATGCCGAGCTTGATAATGCGCATGGTGTTTTCCGGAATAATTTTTAAAGTTTTCCAGTTTAAATCAAAAAGGTCGCTCATGCGAACGAGTTTTAGGTAGCAGAGCACCGCGCTTATCGCCTGCGCGATTACTGTTGCAAGCGCAACGCCCGGAACGCCCATTTTAAAGCCGGCGACGAACCAAATATCGAGGGCTATGTTGAGCGCGGCGGAGACTAATAAAAACGCGAGGGCTGAAAACGAGTCGCCCAAGCCGCGGAGTATGCCGGAGAGCATGTTATAGAAGAAAAAGCCGACTATGCCGAGAAAGAAGATATTAAGGTAATTTGTGCACCAGTCGATAATGCTTGCCGGAGTGCCTAAAAGCTCGAGCAGCGGACGCGTTATAATCGGTCCGATTATCATTATTACAACGGTTGCGATGCCTGCAAGGGAGATGCAGTTTCCTATGTTCTTTGAGAGCGCGGCACGGTCCTTTGCGCCAAAGCTCTGGGAGATTACTATACCCGCGCCGGTTGCGATGCCGACAAATATTGCAAGCAAGAGATTTAATATCGGTGCGGCGCTTCCGACTGCGGCGAGCGCATTGTCACCCACATATTCGCCGACTACGATGGAGTCGACGGTGTTATAGAGCTGCTGGGCGAAGTTTCCGATTAGCATGGGGATTGAAAATTCCATAATTCGCTTCCAGGGCGCGCCGACCGTCATATCCCGCGCTGAAAAGAGTTCCTTTAACTTCAAATATACCACCTCAAACAAAAAATAAACATGGGAAGAGGAAAGCCTCGTTCGTCCCACGTATATACATTAAATACAGATTAATAATAAGTATACCATTTTTTTACTTAAAAAGCAATGTACAGAATGTGAACAATAGGTGGGGAGATAGTGTACAGATGTAAAAAAAAACAAAGACCTGCTACTGCAAGTCTTTGTTTTTTGGTGGACGATAACGGATTCGAACCGCTGACCCTCCGCACGTCAAGCGGATGCTCTAGCCAGCTGAGCTAATCGTCCGTTTTATTGAGTTGCGCTGTGTTGACAGCGAAAATTATTTTACCATTTTTTTTTGAGTTTGTCAATACCTTAGGGGAATATTTTGAAAAAAGTACAATTTGCGGCAAGAAAAAAGGAAACGGCACGCAGGCAGGTTCCTACGATGTATAACACAACGTTGCGGGAATTAACGGAACGGATAAATCCGTTCCCGACGAGATGCAATGACGGTGTAGGGAATGCATTCATGCATTCCGCGCCATATTAAATTAGGATACTGTCTTGCAAACGCTCTGTTGCTATGGTAAAATATACATGCAACACAAACCAAATAAGGACCAAACAATAGTATGTATTTTTATATTTTTCGGTAAAAATGCATGCTCTTTTCAGCGTACTATTGTTTGGGTATCTGAGTTTGTGTTGCAACAAATGAGCTGTGCGTTTTTCGTGCGTCGGCTTATGTCGGCGCATTTTTTAATGTGCGGCTCACAAAAAGGTTGCTGCACACATTTTTGGCAAACCACACGCAAAAAGCTATGCGCCGTCTGTTTTTCAGGCGGCGCATAGCTTATATTTACACATATTCGTTTTTCGGTTGCGGGACATCGAGGACACCGTCCCATACAATGGGGGATGATGTGTCGTTCCGTACAGGATGCTGCAACGGCTTTAAATCAAGTCCTTGCGCTTTAGGATTATCGCACAGATAAGCGTTATAACGCCCGCGAGCGCGGCAGGAAACCAGCTAAACGGAAGCGGAAGCCACGCGACGTTCATTCCGTAGAATCCGAATATAACGTTCGGGATAGTCAGTAAAATCGTAATCGCGGTGAGCACCTTCATGACGCTGTTTAGGTTGTTTGACATGACGGAGGAGAACGCATCCATCGTGCCTGAGAGGATTGAGGAGTAAATATTACTCATCTCAATCGCCTGATTGAGTTCGATGATAACATCGTCGAGCAAGTCCTGGTCCTCTTCATAGAGCTTTAAGAATCTGCCTGAGGTTATTTTCTTTATCGTAAGAGAGTCAGACTGCAGGGATGTGGTAAAGTAAACGAGTGTTTTTTCCAAATCGAGAAGCTGGAAAAGCTCCTTATTCTGCATATCCTTATGAAGCTGACGCTCGACTGCGTGGGTGATTTTATCAATCTGGCGCAGGTAGTACAGGTAGCGCTTGGATACGTGCAACAGCACCTGCAGGACAAACTTGGTCTTCTGCGCGGGGGTTACGTTGCGTATTCTGCCCTCTGAAAATTCGCGCAGTGTTGAGGTTTCGCGCAGTGCAACGGTTATTACGTTCTGGGCGGTTACTATTATGCCGACCGGCATCGTCGAATAGACGATAGAGGTCAGAACGTCACTCTCCTCAGCGACCGGAACGTCAACGATTATAAGGGTTTGATCCTCCTCGCGCTCGATACGCGAGGTCTCCTCAGCGTCCAGCGCGGCGCGCAGGAAATCGGGCTCTACATTAAGCGCTGTTTGTACGCGCATAAGCTCCTGTTCGGTAGGAGCGATAAGGCTTATCCAGCATCCGGGTTCAATTCCGTCCGCCGGACAGAGGCGGTTTTGGTCATTTGTTTTGAAAAAAGAAATCATCGCGGTATTTCCTCCTTTTTGGATTTTGGGGCGCAAAGCTACAGAGGAAATAGGCGATGAGGGCATGTAGAATAAAAGGCAAAAGCTATCCCATGACACTTACCGCAATTCCCCCGCACTCGGCGGCAATATTTGTTTTTTTGCTACTTCGACTGTAAGGGTCGGGTGCCATAGATAACTCACCTCTTCTGTAAAAAATATTTATACATATATTATATGCCCTTTGTTCGGATTTTTCAATTGTTTTTTTGGCGGATATACCATAATAATTTATTTGAGTTTAAATTAAGAAAAAGAAAACCTCTCAATACGAGGAAATCCGCATTGAGAGGTTCTTGTGGTTAAGGTGATTTATTTACCGTGCAAGCTCTGATGCAAGCGCATCTATTTCTGCGCGATTTTCATCGCTCATAGAAGACATTATTTTGACCTGAGTTTCCGCAAAGCTTAAGTTTTTGCAGCCGTCGAGCATACTCCGCATGACTTTTGCCGCGCACGGAGCCCAGCTTCCGTTTTCAATAAGCGCGACGGTTTTATTCTGGAAGTTGCGCTCGGTCAAGTGGTTTATAAACTCGCGCATGAAGGGGAAAATATCCATATTATACGTGGTGGTTACAAGAACCGTTTTGGGGTAGCGGAATGCATCCTCAACCGCTTCTGCCATATCACAGCGCGCAAGGTCGTTTAAAGCGATTTTTTTTACGCCTTTTTCTGTGAGCTTCTCTGCCAAAAGCAGAGCGGCTTTTTTTGTGTTTCCGTAAACTGAGGTGTATGCGATTGATATACCGTCGGTCTCCGAGCCGTAGCTTGACCAGGTGTTATATAAATCGAGATAATAGCCTAAGTTTTCACTGAGTACCGGGCCGTGGAGCGGGCAGATGATTTCTATATCAAGTGCCGCGGCTTTTTTAAGAAGTGCCTGCGCCTGCGCGCCGTACTTTCCGACGATGCCGAAATAGTAGCGGCGGGCTTCGCATGCCC
>JAZRUF010000042.1:0-4772 GCA_045652405.1 Eubacteriales bacterium
ATTGAAACCTCAGGCTTTGGCATATTTAAGGATGCAGAAAAAAGGCAACTGCTCAGAAAACTCGGCGAGAAAAATGGGCTTATAGTGCTTACGGACAGCGACAGTGCGGGGTTTTTGATACGTAATCACCTGAGAGGAATATTACCCGGGAAATATTTAAAGCACGCATACATCCCATGCATAGAAGGTAAGGAGAAGCGCAAAGCGCAAAAATCTAAAGAGGGGATACTTGGAGTAGAGGGCGTTTGCGACGAGATAATAATTGATGCGCTTCGAAAATGCGGGGCGACTTTTCTCGGAGAAGATGATAAAAAAGAGAGTGCCTGCAAAATTACAAAGCTTGATTTGTATGAAGACGGATTATCAGGCGGTGCGGAGAGTAGCAAACTGCGCGAAAAGCTGACGGTTGAGCTTGGGTTCCCGAGCGGAATGAGCGCAAATGCATTGCTTGAAGCGATGAATCTTCTTATAACGAAGGATGAATACCGCGAGATTGTCAGGCAAATAACCGAAACCAAGTAATTTTGATTCGTCAAAACATGCTTGCCTTTTTAGGAAAAAATGAATAAAATATATAAGTACCCTGTTTTAAAATAAGAGGAGGGGTAAAAACATATGGAAAATAATATCCTGAAAAAATTAGAGAATGGGTTGGACGGATATTCTAAAAGCCAGAAATTAATTGCAAAGTATATTATTGAAAATTATGATAAAGCCGCGTTCATGACAGCGGCACGGCTCGGTGCAACGATAAACGTAAGTGAATCCACGGTTGTACGGTTTGCAGCGGAGCTCGGATTTGACGGTTATCCCGCAATGCAAAAAGCGATACAGGGGATAATTAGAAACAAGCTTACATCTGTTCAGCGAATTGAGGTTGCAAACACGCGCCTGCGCGATAATAATTTGCTTGATATGGTTTTGCAAGCGGATGTTGACAATATAACAAAAACCCTTGCGGAAATAGATCATGAAGAGTTCAATCAGGTAGTTGACGCGATACTCAAAGCGCGCAGAATATATATAATTGGTGTGCGCTCAGCGGCAACGCTTACAAATTTCATAGGCTTTTATTTTAATCTCATTTTTCCGGATGTCCGCGTTGTCGGGACCATAAGCATAAGCGAAATATTTGAGCAGATTATTGATATATCCGAAGAAGATGTGCTTATAGCTGCGTCATTCCCGAGATATTCAACCCGCACGTTAAAGGCGATGCATTATGCGGTTGACCGCTCGGCTCAGGTTATAGGAATAACCGACAGTCACTATTCTCCGCTAAAGCAGTATGCAAGCCACATGCTTTATGCAAAAAGTGATATGGTATCTTTTGCTGATTCGCTTGTTGCGCCGTTTAGTCTTGTAAATGCGCTGATAGTTGCAATAAGCATGAGAAAGAACGAAGAAATTTCAAAAACGCTTGACCGATTGGAAAAAATCTGGGATGAGTATGAGGTGTATGAGAAGCTTGACAATGAATAAAAAAGTAATTGTGATAGGTGCGGGACCTGCGGGTATGATTGCTGCAGGATTTGCGGCGGCATACGGTGCGAAAGTCTTGTTGCTTGAGAGAAACCCAATGCCGGGGAAAAAACTCAATATAACAGGTAAAGGACGCTGCAATGTGACCAATGCGTGCGATACGGATACATTGATGCGCAACATTCCGGGCGACGGAAGATTTCTCTACAGTGCATTCTCGGGATTTTCGCCTGAAGATGTTGTAGATTTTTTTGAAAGGCTCGGTGTAGAGCTCAAGGTAGAACGCGGGGGACGTGTTTTTCCGGTGTCGGACAGGGCGCGCGATATAACCGAAGCTCTGCAGCGTTTTATCAAAGAGCAGGGAGTAAATGTTATATACAATGCGCGTGTTGATGAGATAATCGTGGATGATGGCGCAGTGTGCGGTGTGAGTGCGTCCGGAAAGGTATATAAATGTGATGCGGCGATTTTGGCGACCGGAGGTATGAGCTATCCGTTAACCGGTTCAACCGGTGATGGTTACCGCATGGCGCAAAAGCTCGGACATGAAATTATACCGCCTGCGGCATCGTTGGTTCCGTTGGTGGCAGAACCGGGACTGTGCAAACGTATGCAGGGCCTTACTTTGAAAAATGTAGTTTTAAAGCTGTATAACTCAAATAATAAGCTCTTGTTTTCTGAGCTTGGAGAGATGCTTTTTACCCATTTCGGGGTGTCAGGCCCATTGGTGCTTTCGGCCAGTGCGCATATGCGCACAGCGGAAGAATATAGGATAGAGCTGGATTTAAAGCCGGCACTTGACGAAAAAAAGCTTGATGCGCGTATTTTAAGGGATTTTGAAGAACGCAAGAATAAAGACTTAGGCAATGCTTTGGGTGCACTTCTACCTGCTAAGATGATTGCTCCGGTTGTTGAAAAATCAGGGCTTTACATGGACAGTAAGGTTCATTCGGTAAGCCGTGAGCAGAGAAAGAAGCTTATTCAAACACTGAAAGGTTTTTCAATTCAAGTTTCAGGAAAACGGCCGATTGAAGAAGCGGTAATCACTTCGGGTGGAGTTTCTCTAAAGCAGATTAAGCCAAAAACGATGGAGTCGAAGCTTGTAAAGGGATTATACTTTGCAGGCGAAATATTGGATGCAGATGGATATACCGGCGGTTTCAATCTTCAAATAGCGTGGTCTACCGGATATGCTGCGGCTATTGCATCCGCCCAAATTTGAAGCACGGAGGTACGGTTAAAATGATTAGCAGTAAGGATATAATGGCATCCACAATACGCCTTGCGGTTACGTCGAGCATTGAAGAGGAAAAGGCGATGATAGCAGAACTGCGCAAGTCAGGAGCGCAAGCTGCGGCTGCGAATTTTGGCGGGGACTATATAAGCTCTGTGGGAAAGATAATTGAACGTGCGATTGTCGCCGCTAAGCGAGAGGGTGTAATAAGTGAGTCGCATCACGAGGAAGGTGCGGTAGCAGGTGCGGCGCACGAGGCTATAACTCAGGTTAATTCCAAAGCTATGGGGCTCAATATTGGAGGCAAAATTGCTATCGTCCGGCAAGACGGACATGTGGGAGTTGCCATGTATTTCGGTGTTGGCTTGGTGCACTTAAATGAGATTGCAATAGGCATAGGTCATCGCGTTATATAACATCATATATTTAATCTTTTTATAAGGATTGGTGGAAGAGTATGAAAAAGATAGCTGTTGCCATAGACGGACCGTCAGGAGCGGGGAAAAGTACCATTTCAAAAATAATAGCGCAGGAGCTCGGCTTTATTTACGTGGATACCGGTGCTATATACCGCACTGTTGGCCTGTACATGAAGCGTGTAGGTGCGGACTTGACGGATGAGACGAAGGTTGAGTCTTTCCTTGAGGATATTAGGATTGAAATAAATCATACTGCGCAGGGCCAGCAAATGCTTTTAAACGGTGAGGATGTAACAGCGGAGATAAGAATGCACGATATTTCGCAGTGGGCATCTGCTGCGTCTGCAATACCCGCAGTGCGTGCGTTTCTTTTGGAGATGCAGCGCGCGTTTGCAAAAAAACACAGTGTTATTATGGACGGAAGAGACATAGGAACAGTTGTACTTCCAGATGCAGAAATTAAGATTTTCCTCACGGCATCATCGGAGGATAGGGCAAAAAGACGCCATCTTGAGCTTGATGAAAAAGGACAGAAGGTGGAGTTTGAGACTGTACTGCGTGATATTATAAGCCGAGACGACAGGGACTCAAGCCGAGCGGTAGCACCACTTAAACCGGCGGGAGATGCAATAGTTATTGATACAACCGGCAATACTCTTGAAGAAAGCGTAGCTGTAATAACCGGCGTTGTAAAGGAGAGAATGGGAAATGCTGCTTTATAAAATTGCAGTAGCTATACTAAAACCAATTTTTTGTTTCCTTTTCCGCATAAAAGTTACCGGGAAAGAAAACCTTCCGGACGATGCAGCAGTAGTATGTGCAAATCATACGTCATGGCTTGATCCGGTTGTTCTTGCCGTTGGGGTAGGCCCGCGAAAGCAATTTCGATTTATGGCAAAGCAGGAAATATTTGAAAATAAAATACTTGCATGGCTTCTACATAAAATCGGGGTTATCCCGGTAAACCGCGAGAATACGGATTTATCTACCATACGCACATGCCTTAAAACTCTTAAAAACGGTGAAAAATTAATGATGTTCCCTGAAGGTACGAGAATTTCTGAGGAAAAGGCAGACCGTGAAAATGTAAAAGTAGGCGTTGGAATGATTGCTGCGCGTGCTAACGCTCCGATTGTTCCTGTATATATATCGGGCAATAAAGGCATGTTCAAAAAAACGCGCATAGTCATCGGAAATCCTATGATGTCAATAACGTCCAAAGGCTCTAATAATGAAAATTATTTAAGCACAGCCTTGGCGGTTTTTGATGAAATAATGCGATTAAAGCAGGAGAAATAAAAATGCAGGATAGGGAAATAACATTAGCCAAAAGCGCAGGTTTTTGCTTCGGTGTCCGACGCGCGGTTCAAATTGCTGAGGATTTAGGGAAAAACGGCGAGCGCGCATGTACACTTGGACCTATAATACATAATACACATGTGGTAGAGCATTTGGCGCAACTCGGTGTTCCGAGTGTTGACAATGTCTCAGAGATACCGGAGGGGACTCTTGCCGTCATACGTTCTCACGGTGTTCCGGCATCTACCTGTGAGGAACTTGATAAGCGCGAGATAAAATATGTTGATGCTACATGCCCATATGTCGAGAAAATACACAAGATAGTTCGCGAGCATGCT
>JAZRUF010000043.1:0-13325 GCA_045652405.1 Eubacteriales bacterium
CAAAACGGTTTTGCAATTTTTGCACTTGAAAAACCTGTGCGTTTTCCGCTCCGACCAGCGTTTTTTCTTAGACGAAAACCAGCCGGTTATCTTCCTCTTTACGGCAAAATATTTTTCAAGCTCGCATCTGCGCTTATCAAAGTTTTTTGACATAATTCGGAACAAGCTGTATACAAGCAGTATAACCGATATAAAATATAACAGTTGCAAATCAGGAAAATACGATAAAACCGAGAAAACCACACCCGCAATGAGCAAAAACTTAGAAAGCTCATCATACCCATATCTGCCCATCATGAGCCTTTGCAATGAATAACTAATCCTTTGAAAAAAGCCTCTCATAACAACTACCTCATTCTACCTTTTTATTTCTATAAAAATATAATACCAAACAACGCTTTAAAAATTAACCCCCCAACCCCAAAAGTTTATAGAATGTTTTCTTTTTCCGTTTTACATACACATTCATATTTCTCTACACTCAACCGAATTTTTTTATTTATTTATATAGATTATTGGCATTTTTTGTGCTATACTGATTTACAACAAGCTCGTTATTTTGTTTTTTGAAAGGAACTGGTTTACATGGGAAACTATTATCAGCCGGAAATAGAGTGCGCCTCACCGGAGCAAATACGTGCATGGCAGGATGAACGCTTGGTAAAAAACGTCCTCCACGCATATGATAATGTTGAATATTACCGCAACAAGATGGATGAAATAGGCGTTATGCCCGATGACATCAAAGGAGTTGCAGATTTACATAAGCTGCCGTTTATCACAAAAGATGACCTGCGCGAAGCATATCCGTACGGACTTCTTGCAACTCCGCTTTCAGACGTTGTTCGCATCCACTCTACCAGCGGCACTACCGGCCGCCGCGTAGTTGCATTCTATACCCAACACGATATTGACCTGTGGGAGGACTGCTGCGCCCGTGCAATAATGGCTGCAGGCGGAACTCGTGATGATGTGGTTCAGGTCGCTTACGGCTACGGTCTGTTTACCGGCGGTTCAGGTTTGCACGGCGGCTCTCACAAAGTCGGCTCGATGACTCTTCCGATGTCCTCAGGTAACACCGACCGTCAGCTCCAGTTTATGACCGACTTAGGTGCAACAATCCTGTGCTGCACTCCGTCATATGCTGCATATTTGGGTGAAAGCATCCGCGAGCAAGGGCTTCGCGACCAGATAAAGCTCAAAGCCGGTATCTTCGGCGCAGAGGCATGGACTCAGGAAATGCGCCGTGATATTGAAAATGCACTCGGTATCAAAGCTTATGACATTTACGGTCTTACTGAAATATCCGGTCCGGGTGTTGCCTTCGAATGCGAGGCACAGACCGGTATGCATATAAACGAGGACCACTTTATCGCTGAAATCATCAACCCGGAAACCGGCGAGGTTCTGCCCGACGGCGAGAAGGGCGAACTGGTCTTTACCTGCATCACCAAGCAGGCGTTCCCGCTCATGCGCTACCGCACGCGTGACATCTGTGTGCTCTCGCGCGAGAAGTGCCCATGCGGAAGGACCCATGTGAAGATGACAAAGCCGATGGGGCGCAGCGACGATATGTTAATCGTAAAGGGTGTAAACGTATTCCCGTCCCAGATTGAAACGGTTCTTCTCAACAAGGGCTATCCGGCAAACTATCAGATTATCGTCAGCCGTGTAAACAACAGCGACAAGTTAGAGGTTCAGGTCGAAATGACCCCTGAGATGTTCTCAGACTCGGCAAGCGAAGTCGCGGCACGCGAAAAGGAGCTTATCGACGCACTCAAGGCGATGCTTGGCATCTACGCCAAGGTATCCCTGGTTGCTCCCAAATCCATAACCCGCAGTGAGGGCAAAGCAGTTCGCATAATAGACCAGCGCAATCTTTACTAAATTATATATTGAGAAAGAGGTGTTCTTAAATGACCGTTAAACAAATCTCCGTTTTCGTGGAAAACAAACCCGGTCGTCTGGCAGAATTTACAAACGTACTGCGCAACAACAATATTGACATGCGTGCGCTGTCAATAGCAGAAACACCGGATTTCGGAATTTTAAGAGTAATTGTAAATGACCCATTTGAAACCGCTTGCGTGCTCAAGGACGCAGGGTATATTGCCTCTATCACTCCGGTACTCGCAGCCAGAGTAGCTGACGAGCCGGGAAGCCTGTTTAAAATACTCGATATACTCGCCGAGGCAAATATAAATCTTGAATACACCTACGCGTTCTTAACCCGCGAAAAAGACTCTGCATATATCATTTTCCGTGTTGAGGATAACGACCGCGCAGTCGAGGTCCTATCCAAAAACGGTGTAACACTTATTACGCAGGATAAGCTTGCAAAACTGTAGACCATAATTACACCCGCAGTTATTAGCTGCGGGTGTTTTTTAGAAATTTCCCCATTGTTAATTTTAAAAAATTATGGTATAATACCTTAATTGCTTTAATAAGTCTCTTAAAAGGAGTGTTCATATGAGTAATTATACAAAAGAGGATATCCGGCGCTTGGTGGCAGAAAACCATGTCAAGTTTATCCGCCTGCAATTTACCGATATTTTCGGAACACTTAAAAATATATCTATAACCGATAAACAGCTTGAACGCGCGCTCAACAACGAATGTATGTTTGACGGCTCATCCATCGAGGGCTTTGTGCGCATTGAGGAATCGGATATGTACTTATATCCGGACCTTGATTCCTTTGTCATCTTCCCATGGATGGATGGCGAAAACCGCGTCGCCCGCCTTATCTGCGATGTTTACGGCCCCGACCGTAAACCCTTCGAAGGCGACCCGCGTTACATATTAAAGCGCGTTTTAAACGAAGCTGCAGAAATGGGATTTTCCTTCAACGTAGGTCCGGAAGCTGAATTCTTCCTCTTTAAAACCGATGAGCACGGAAAGCCCACCAATATAATCCACGATGAAGCAGGTTATTTCGATTTAGGTCCGGTTGACCCAGGCGAGCCGGTGCGCCGTGAAATGTGCCTTGCACTTGAGGACATGGGCTTTGAAATCGAAGCCTCGCACCATGAGGTGGCTGACAGCCAGCATGAGATTGACTTTAAGTACGGCGAAGCCTTGGCAACCGCCGATAATATAATGACCTTTAAATTAGCGGTAAAAACCATTGCTCAGCGCAACGGTCTGCACGCAACATTTATGCCCAAGCCGATTTTCGGCATCTGCGGCTCGGGTATGCATATAAATATGTCGCTTACGCGCGACGGCAAGAACGCATTCTATGATGAGGGTGACAAGCTCGGCTTGAGCCAAACCGCATATCAGTTTATCGCAGGCGTTCTTGAGCATATCAAGGGCATGACCTGCATTACAAACCCGCTTGTAAACTCCTATAAGCGTCTGGTCCCGGGTTATGAAGCACCGGTATACATTGCGTGGAGCGCAAGAAACCGCAGCCCGCTTATTCGAATCCCGACCTCTCGCGGTGCAGGCACCCGCATTGAGCTTAGAAATCCGGACCCGTCTGCAAACCCATATCTTGCAATTGCAACTGCTCTTGCCGCAGGTCTTGACGGCATCAAGCGCAAGCTTACCCCGCCGCCGAGTGTGGACTGCAATATATATGTTATGTCCCCCGAGGAGCGTCAGGCAGCTAATATCCACGACCTTCCACGAAACCTCAAGGAAGCTGTCGCAGCTCTCAAGCAGGATGAACTTATAAAGAATACGTTAGGTCCGCATATATTTGAAAAATATGTCAAAGCTAAAGAATTGGAATGGGGCGAATACACTTCCAACGTTCACCAGTGGGAAGTTGACCGCTATTTGATTAAATACTAAGATTGGACTGAGTTTTATGAAAAACTTAATTCTTCCCAAAGGGTATTGCCCGGCTCTCAACATACGTGAGACTGAGGTGGCGATAAAGGAAGTTAAGGACCACTTTGAACGCGCACTGGCTTCCGCACTTAATTTAACACGTGTTTCCGCACCGCTGTTCGTGCGTCCGGAAACCGGGCTTAATGACAATTTAAACGGTGTTGAGCGTCCGGTTCGCTTCGGTGTTCTAGAGCAGAACGATGCGCCGTGTGAGATTGTTCACTCTCTTGCCAAGTGGAAACGCCTTGCGCTTAAAACCTACGGTTTTTCAGCAGGCGAGGGCTTGTACACTGACATGAACGCCACCCGCCGCGACGAAACTACGGATAACCTGCACTCACTGTATGTTGACCAGTGGGATTGGGAGCGCGTTATTTTAAAGTCCGACCGCAACATTGATTTCCTAAAGGATATAGTTTCAAAAATTTACGCGGCGTTGCGTGAAACTGAAAACTATATTATGTCAAAATATCCGGCAAAGACCACCCGCAAGCTCCCTGATGAGATTACTTTCATTACCACGCAGGAGCTTGAGGACCGTTATCCCGACCTTTCCGGCAAAGAACGCGAAAATACAATCGCCAAAGAATGCGGAGCTGTATTCCTCATGCAAATCGGTGGCAAGCTCAAATCCGGCAAAAAGCATGACGGTCGCGCACCGGATTACGACGATTGGGCATTAAACGGAGATATTCTCCTCTACTATCCGCTCTTAGACTGTGCTCTTGAAATATCTTCGATGGGTATCCGCGTGGACGAAAACTCTCTAGTCGAGCAACTTACCATCGAAAACTGCCTTGACAGACTTGAGCTACCGTTCCAGAGCGCGCTCAAAGCAGGGGATCTGCCGTACACCATCGGCGGCGGTTTAGGTCAGTCGCGCATATGCATGTTTCTGCTTGATAAAGCTCACGTCGGCGAAGTCCAGTCCTCGGTATGGCCTGAGGCTGACATTGAGCAGTGCAGGAGCGCCGGAATCGCTCTGCTGTAATGGATACGAAACTTTTCTCCCTCTACTCGCGCGCATATGCCATTTTGGGTAATATAACCCCAATATCTGCAGATTGCGGCGAGCTATGCGGGGCTAAATGCTGTGCCGGAGACGAAAACTCCGGCATGATTCTTTTCCCGGGCGAAAAGGATTTTTTATCACGCGCGGATTTTCTGGAAGTAAAAGAACGTGATATGAACGGCTTTCCGGTCGATTTTGCAATATGCAAAGGAAGTTGTTCACGCCGTTTCCGTCCGCTTTCGTGCAGAATTTTCCCACTCGCTCCGTTTTGCGACGGAGAGACTCTTGAAATTTTGCCCGACCCGCGTGCTAAGTACATATGCCCGCTTCTTAAAGCCGCGGATTTGATTTCCCCGGAATTCAGTCAAGCGGTCGAAGAAGCTTTTCAGATTCTAATTGGGCATCCCGATATTTCCCAAATGCTCGTGCATTACTCAAATATGCTTCGGGAGTATATGAGATTTATCGACAAAAATCTTTGATTTAATACTTTTTTAATATTTTCTGCTTTTTTTGTTCACAATATTTTTATATACTAATAACTGTAGAAAGCAGATGCGTAGTTTTTTCTTTACTCCCCCTCCTATTTTTTAATCATTACAAAAGAGCAGGTAATACCTGCTCTTTTGTACGTTTATGCAACAAACCCTGAACCTATATCGGTTCAGGGTTTAACTTTTTTACATCTCTATTTCATTTAAATATCTTTCAAATGCCACGCCGTCGAGCGGGTTTACTCCGGTCTCATGTGAATACTTGATTGTTTTTATCAAAAACTCAGCGCTTCTTGCAAGCGCGGTTTTACAGTCAACACCGCGTGTCATATATCCGCACATGAGAGAGGCAAACACATCGCCGGTACCGCAATATTCGCACGCGACGAAATCACTCTCAAGCGCCAGACGTTCGCCGCCGCCATCCAAAACGAAGTTCATCATCTTTCCGGCTTTGCGAACTCCGGTTATGACCGCGCATTTTGCACCCAAAGCAATAAGCTTTTCGCCAATTTCAAACACCTGCTCATCGCTTGCCTTTAGCGGGTAGTCCGCACCCGCTAAAATACACGCCTCTGTCAAATTAGGCGTAATCAAATCCGCTGAGTGCACCAGTCTTTGCATCTCTTCGCACATTTTTTCGTTATATGTAGCATAAATTTTTCCGTTATCGCCCATTACCGGGTCAACTAACAGCAGTGTGTTTTCCAAGCGGAACTCTTTTACAAAATCCAGTATCAGCTCTATCTGCCGCTCATTTCCCAAAAAACCGGTGTATATAGAATCAAACTCAAGGCCGAGCTTTTTCCACTTTTGGAAATAAATTTCCATATCATCCGTCAAATCTTTAAAGAAAAAATCATCGTAAGCCGTGTGATTGGAAAGAATAGCAGTCGGCACCGGACACGCCTGAACCCCCATTGCCGATAAAACAGGTACGGCAACGGTAAGTGAGCATCTTCCGAAGCCGGATAAATCGTTTATAACCGCACATTTTGGCACGGGTTTTTCCGCCATTGCCGATACACCTCCTTTTGACCTCTATTATGATACCATACTTTTACGACATTTTGTATCCCTTTTCTCTAAAAAACACGAGCAGGCAATGAATTTTCATCGCCTGCTCACACTTAAAAACTTATTAAGAAATATATTTCCACGGGCTTACGTGTTTTCCGTTTACGCGCACCTCAAAATGGCAGTGCGGTCCAGTACTTCTTCCGGTGCTTCCTATTTTTGCTATCTGCTCACCCTTTGCAACCTTTTGTCCCGCGCGAACAGTAAGCTTTGAGTTATGCGCATAGTAGGTCTGCAAGCCGTTACCGTGGTTTATAATTACCAGGTATCCGTAAGCGCCTTTCCAACCGGCAAAAGAAACGGTTCCGCCGTCTGCCGCAGAAACACGGCTGCCGTAAGAAATCGCAAAGTCAACGCCTGTATGGAACTCACGTCCGCGGCGGCGATAACCGTAGTTTGAGGAGATATATCCGCCAACTACCGGGCGGCGCAGCTTTCCGGTCGCCATAGTCTTAGGCGGTGTTTTCGTACCCACCAGTACAACGCGATCTACCGGCTCGCGCACTACCTGAGTGCTGAGTATCGTGCGGCTTACCTCTTTATTGTCCTTATAGACAATATCCGCAACCACTTTATTTTGGCCTTTTACACCGCCGGTTTTAACCTTGGTCTTACCGCGGTATAATGTATCGTCCTTAATTTCAACCGTTTTATACGCAATCTGCTCTGTATATTCTACTCTGCGTGTCTGCGTTACTGACAGGAATGGGATAGCCGGCTTTACGACTATATCATCACCCGCCATAAGCCGTCCCGGGTCAAGCCCCGGATTGTACGAAAGAATCGTCGCCTTGTTCGTGCCGTGCTTTCTTGCAATTCGCTCAAGTGTATCGCCCGGCCTAATCTCATACGTCTGCTCCTCATGGATGTTTGACATAAGGAGTTTTCTCATTTCGTCATATGAGCGGATATGTGAGGTATCCGCAAACTGCTTTGCAATTTTTACCTCGCGGTTAAACTCGGTTCTGACATTTGGGTCAGAGCTCGGGTTTAATATTTCATCTATCATGTTCTTGAGTGTAGCCTCGCTCGCACTTGCGCCGACTACTTCACCGTCAACCGTCAGAACATACAGCTCAGAGACTTCGGAAATGCGTGAGAAAAGCACATTCCTGAGCTGTCGGCTATTTAAAACCTTGTCACGGTCAACTATGTCAAAGGAAAACATAACACTCGGGTTCATGGTATACGGTCTTCCAAGTACCTCGCTGACCTGCTTTTCAACGAGTCTAAGCCCTTCCTCAAAATCTTCCTCCGCCATTACATATCCGACCGGCTCACCGTCAATGGTTATCTGAAGGCCTACACTGTACACCATCATTGACATTACTATTATAAGGAGAGAGGTCATAATTGTTACCGCGGTCAGGCGATTTGCTTTTATCCGGGCAAGCTTTACATAAAGCTCATGAGCCTCGCACAGCAGCGTGTGCTTTAATCGGGTTGCAATGCGGGCTACTGCACTGCCAAGCCCTATTGCAAAAATTGCCCCCGGAACAAAAAGCTTATCATACATAGCGGTTCCCGCAATTACCGCACCGTGGCGCGCATGCAGCTTAAAGCTCTCTGCCATCTCGCACAAAAAGCTTATAAACATCCCAAGCAACAAACTTATTTTATTTTCAACTCTTACCTGCTCGCCGGAAATAAGCTTCGGCGTTTTTATATCCTGCGGCATTGATACACCTGCCCTCTAAAATTCCGCCCTCAGACAAGCGGTTACAAAACAGTTACAATTTAATTACATAATACACCAAATTTAACTAAATGTCAATAGCTATGAAAAAAGTGGATTGTCCTTAAAAACTCGCCAAACTCCTTGCAATATAAGCGGTTTTGGAGAAAATTTCTTACCCGCCAAAGAATGTGAATTATTTTTTTAAGAATTTGTAACTTTTAAACGAAAATGCGGCGGATGCAACCGCATCCGCCGCCAAGCTATTCCTGTTTTCTTATTTTTTCTTTTTATGATCTATGAGGTGCCATCCGCCGAGAGTTTCCGGATCTCCCGGATCGTCTGCAAGCAAATCTTTGTAGTTTTCCGCAACCTTCTTAAATGCTGCTGCGCACTGCTCAATAACTTCCTTGTCAAACTTTCTAAACATCGGCATCATAATGGTGTACTTACCGATAGTCTTTGAAACTTCCAGGTCATTATCCATTTCGCGAACATCTTTGTTTGCATTTGCGATACGTGTGGGAGCACCTGTGTTGTAAACATCAACTGTATTAAAGAGCGGGTGGGTGTGTAGCGCGAGGTTGCAACCGACATATCCGCCAAGGCCCAGAGTTCCCTCTGCTCGAACCGCTTCACCGAAGCGTGAAACCGAGAGTCCGCCGAGTTCATCCGGATTATAAAGAATTTTTGCCGCATACCAACCGCCCATTGTTGAACCGCTGTCCGGCTCCGGAATACGTGCTTTAAGTCCCGGAACACCTTCCAACAGTTTTAAGAAATACATGTATGCTTTAGTGATTTCCTCGCAACGTTCGTCATAGTACTTAATCTGCACTCTACCCATTGCTGAGCTTACCTGATGCATTCTGAACTTGTATCCGCCACGCGGCAAGCCTGCGCTCTCTCTAAGCTCCGGAGTCTGGATGTTATCTGGGTTTTCGCAACGCTCATACATACCCAAGGACATTGCACGCTCGTAAATTTCACGATTATCGGTGTGCAGCATTCCTGCTTCACCGACTGCCAGGGACTTCTCACTCATAAGCGAGGCTGCCCCTACATCTCCAATGGTGCCGAGCATTTTGCCCTTGTACTTGCCGCCCTGGGCGTGAGAAACATCTTCAATAACCTTTACATTGTGCTTTCTTGCGATTGCCATAATCTCGTCCATATCCGCAGGATATGCGCAATAGTGAACAACAACAATAGCCTTTGTCCTATCGGTTATTTTACTCTCAAGTTTTTTTGGGTCAAGGCACAACGTGTACGGATCTATATCCGCAAAAACAACCGTTGCACCTAGGGCATATGCGCTGGTACAGCTTGCCCAATATGTTATGCTCGGGCAAATAATTTCATCGCCTTTGCCTACGCCGCAACCGTACATTGCAGAGAGGAGCGCAGAGGTTCCGTTGTTGGTTCCAACGGCATACTTTGAGCCGGTCCATGCGCAATAATCTTTTTCAAATTCCATGGTTATATCGCTGTGGCTCATTTTACCTGCGCGTATAACATCAAGTACTGCAGCCTCATCCTCCTCGGTTACTATCGGCCACTTAAAGCAATCGGTTTCAGTTTCTTTGATTGTAACGGCTTTTTCACCGCCCAAAAGTGCAAGTTTTGACATATAAATCACCATATCCTTTCATTTTTTTATTTTAAAGCTTTTAATTTAGAAAAGCTTTTTTACAAAAATTTATTCATGTACCTTAAACAAATTGTAGTTCATTGCTCATGGTCTTTCTTTGTAATATGTGTCTTTTTTTGCACTTTGAAAACAATGAGCTTTCAGGTGTTTTTTAATACAGATTACGCCAATATAATAATAAAACCGCATTTAAAGTTCTTCGCGTTTATTACTTTTTCCTTGATGCATTCTTTTTTCTTTACATTTAACTTATAAAACTATATAATTATATAAGTGTTTTAACGAAAGGCGAGGTTATATATTATGAATTGGCTTGAAGTTTCCATAGAAACTACGCCCGCCGGAATTGACCCGGTGTGCGGCTCTCTTATGAATATAGGCATAAACGGATTTGAAATAGAAGACGAGGGGGATTTTAAATCCTTCTTGGAGGAAAATCGTAAGGCATGGGATTACGTAGATGATGACCTTTTGCGCGAAAAGGCAAAACCCACCTGCGTAAAGGTTTATGTAAGTGAAAACGCCGCAGGCAATGACCTGCTCGCGCAAATTCGCGAAGAGCTTTCTGCGCTTAAATTGCGAGATAGCGAAAATGCTTTCGGCAAGCTTTCGGTTTCTATCAATAACCTCTCCGAAGAGGATTGGGCTGAAAACTGGAAGCAATACTTTCACCCGCTCAAGGTTGGAGAACGCGTACTTATCCGCCCGGAATGGGAAGAGCTTAAAGAAGAAACCGACCGCGTAGTGTTTACGATAAACCCGGGTATGAGCTTCGGCACCGGCTCGCACAACACCACGCGCCTGTGTATAGAAGCAATTGAAGAATTTTTAAAACCCGGCACGAATGTGCTTGACCTCGGCTGCGGCAGCGGAATTTTATCGATAATCGCGCTTCTTTTAGGTGCAAAACATGCGGAGGCGGTGGACATTGACCCCAACGCCGTGGACATAGCCTATCAAAACGCTGCGCGCAACAACATCGGCCGCGATAAGTATAATGTAGTTTCCGGCGACGTACTATCAGATACCGCTCTGCAGGCAAAATACCGTGAAAATCCGTGCGAACTGGTGGTTGCCAATATCGTAGCAGACGTTATAATCCCTTTAAGCGACATGATTGCAGATTTTATGACCGACGACGGAGTATATATCGCCTCGGGTATAATCCTCTCGCGCATTGACCAGGTAAAAGAGGCTATTGAGAGGAATTTCCGCATTCTGGAGATACGCGAACAGGAAGATTGGGCTGCAATTATATCGGTTAAAAAGGACTGATTTTCAGTATGTCACAAATTTTTTTGCGTATACTAAAAATCAAAGTGAATAAATTGCTGGACAAATCGTGTAAAATTTGGTAAAATATAAGATAATCGTGAGAGAGAAAGAATTGGTGGTTGCCGTGCCAAGATTTTTTGTAGCAAAAGAAAGCATATCCGGCAGCACTGTCGGCATAACCGGGGACGATGCGCGCCACATATCGCGCGTTCTCCGAATGAAGCCGGGCGAAGAGCTTCAACTGTGTGACCAGGAAGGCACGGATTATAACTGCCGTGTCGAGACTTTGGGTGATGATATTGTAACCCTCAAGGTCGAAAGCTCACGGCCCAGCCTTTCCGAACCCACGGTTAAGATAACTCTTTTTATGGCTCTCCCCAAAGGGGATAAGATGGATTACGTTATCCAAAAAGCCGTAGAACTCGGAGTTTATGAAATAATCCCATATTCCTCCTCTCGTTGCATAGTAAGGTTAGGGGAGAAGGATAAGCAAAAAAAGCAGGAGCGTTGGGCGCGTATCGCGCTTGAAGCGGCAAAGCAGAGCGGCCGCGGCATTATCCCGCGCGTAGGTCTTCCGGTTTCCTTTAAGGAAATGCTCAGCCTCGCCCGCGAGAGTGAGCTTCCGATGCTTTTCTACGAAAAGGAGCGGGATGTTTCCCTAAAAAGTATTCTTGCAGGGCGCAAATTTCAAAGCGCTGCTGTGATTATAGGTCCGGAAGGCGGCTTCGAAGAAGCTGAGGTTTCCGAGTCCAAAGCCGCCGGTATCCCATCGGTTTCCCTAGGCGCACGTATTCTGCGATGCGAAACCGCACCCGGCTGTGCAATCTGCGCAATTATGTATGAAACTGACAATATATAGGAGTGTGTCGGACGTGAGTAAAAAAGCACCAATTAAAAAGGCGGTTGAGACTGACATTAACAAGCAGAAGGATTTTGTTACAAACAAGCTCCTTTCTGTCTTCACTTTGGCGTTTATCATGATTTTCGCCCTGATGTTTATCGGTCGCAGAATGAGGCGCGCAGACGTTTATTACACTGCGTTCTTTAAAGCGATGGGCGTTGTCGCGGTGATATTCGCAGTTCTTATGATAGCCGGTATCGTATACGCGGTTATTGCAAAGAAAAAGGGGATAGACACCCGCTATAAGCTGTTCTCGGGCGTAAATATTGCCGTAGTAAGCGGATTTATTGCGCTTGTGTTTACCGCTCTGGCTGTAAGCTATACTACCGAGACCTTGAAGCTTATGTACGTTGCAATCGCAGCAGTAACTCTTCTTTATATCATCTTCCATTCCTACCCGCGCGAGTATTTCACCGTAGCTGCATCTGCAGGTATTGGCGCGGTGGGCGTATGGCTTGTATGCAACGCTTTAAACGGCGGTGTCGGTCAGACAATTTATCCGGTTCTTTCAGGCATCATCTACGTGCTTGAAGCTGCTCTGATTGTATGGACTGCAATAGTCCAGAAAAACGGCGGTAAGTTTGGCAAGTTCACCGTATATAAAGAGGATGCTGTTTACTGGGCAATCTACCTCGCCGCAGTTCTTGTAATCGCAGCTCTTACGCTTGCGCTTGCACTCGGCGGCTTGGGAATGTATTATTACACATTCGCACTCCTCGGATATGCAGTTTTGGCAGGAATCGTATTCACGGTTAAAATGATTTAGAAAAAAACTTAAATTTTTCTTGACTAATTGATAATAATACTCTATAATAACTCTTACGGTCGGGAAATCGGCAACGGTTTCCCAACCGTATAAATAAAATAAGCTCAATCGCTTAACCGGTATGGAGAAGTACTCAAGCTGGTGAAGAGGCTCCCCTGCTAAGGGAGTAGGTCGGGAAACCGGCGCGGGAGTTCGAATCTCCCCTTCTCCGCCACAAAAAAGCAAGCATCAAAAGATGCTTGCTTTTTTGTTGTGATATGGGATTTAAACTTCCGCGCCGGGCACCCGCAAGGGGGAACCGAGCCGACTGCCGCCGGTGGCGGATGCAGGGAGGGCGCAGGGTTGTGCCGCGGTCGAAAAAACCAAGGAATTGCGCAAGCCCGAAGGTTTTTTCGGGCACCGCAAATGGGTAGAATCTCCCCACTCTATTTCATCCTCCAAAATACGCCATTGAAAGCCACTATTTTTTCATGATAATCTCCTTGTGTCGGCAAAAATATTAAATTTAAAATGGAGGAAAATTCATGAAAAACAAAAACTATTGGGCATCTTCTGCTTACGCAACATCTCCCCTCGACAAAACTTATAAAAAGGGGTATAATGGAAGCAGTTCACTGCGTAAAAACAAAAG
>JAZRUF010000044.1:0-2970 GCA_045652405.1 Eubacteriales bacterium
AGTTATTTAAAGCAGATGGTAAAACTGGAATTAACGACCAAATTGCACTGATTCCTGCTAATTGTGCAAGCAAAGTGGTGTATTTTGCGACAATTTTACATGCACAAAACCTCAAGATATCGGCATTGTTAGATTCTGACACTGAGGGAGAATTGGCAGCCAAACAAGATACATTGATAAATGCTGTAGGAGCTAAGCGTATTTTAAGGACAAAAGATGTTTATAGTGGACAAGTTTCTGATGTGGAAATCGAAGATATACTTAGGGAAACGTTATTGAGCATTGCTAAAGATGAATTAGGTTGGGATGCGATATCTATTGCTAAAACGCAAGTTAAACGACCGGTTGTCGATATATTAAAGAGTGTTGCAAAAGGTGACTTTTCTAAATATAAGTTATCTAAAGCGTTTATTCGTTGGTCGAGAGATCACGTGTTAAATGATTTACAGTCTAATGAGATCGCACAAGCAAGACAACTTATAGAAAAGGTTAACAAATCTCTTCAGTAAAAAACAAAAGTAGCAGACCGACGGTCTGCTGCTTTGCCATATATTCGATTTTCTAAAATCATCAGACATTTTATCTCCATAATTTTTGGCTTTTGAGTTCAAATAATGTTATCATTAAATAAACAGTAGGTAAAACAAAAAAGCAAGGTTTTTCAAATGAAAAACCTTGCCATGGCGGAGAAGGTGGGATTCGAACCCACGGTACCATTTCTGGTACACTCGATTTCGAGTCGAGGCCGTTATAACCACTTCGATACTTCTCCCAATATATTTTTCAGCTCTGCAAAAGGTGTGCAAATCTTTGGGAACTCCTTTTGGGAACTGCAAAAATAGCAATATTAAATTTTTCAAAAAGTCAGTAATATCAAGGGGTTAGGGGGTGTGATGTTCCGAAATACTTAAAGTTTTTCGAGTCAGCCCCATAATGACCACTTCGATACGTCTCCGAATAGAACATGTAATACATATTCTACATTATAAAATTAATTTATGCAACAGTTTTTAATTAAAAAATTTAGCGCGAATACTGTTTATACAAATCAAATATATCGTCTTCGCGAAGTTCGAACACACTGTTACGGATTCCGGCTGCAGGGGCAGAGATTTTTGTATACTTAATAACCTTCTCTCGTGTAAGAGTCAAATCCTTGGGGATTGCTCGGTCAATAAGGTCTTTAAACTCCTGGAGACCGGAAAGCCCCATTAAAGAATATATTTTACGCTCTTTATCCGGACGCGCCAGGGACATGTATTCCACGAAATCCGAAATAAAGTAGGAATTCGCTTCTCCGTGGGCCAGACCGTCAAAGTATGTAAGGGGATAACCCATTGCGTGAACAAAGCCGGTTCCGGTTCCTGCGATAACGACACCTGCAATAGTAGAGCCGTAAAGAAGTTTTTCGCGCAGGTCGCTGTCGAGCGCACCACTGACAAGGTCTTTAAGACCGCAGCCCATGATTTTAATAGCCTTCTCCGCCAATGCCTCAGTTATAGGATTTGCACGTTTGCTGAAATAGCCCTCTATACCGTGGCAGAGTGCGTCCACTGCGGAAGCAATAGTTGTGCGGTGGGGCAAAGTATTGGTGTAATTAGGGTCCATGAATGCTATTTTCGGGAATATCAATGGAGTCGCCAGTGATTTCTTATTTTCTATACTTCGAACGGTGAGTATGGAATACTGAGTGACCTCGCTGCCGGTTCCGGCGGTTGTTCCTATTGCGTATATAGGGAGTGGCGGATTTTTAAAATCAAGATTAAATATTTCTGCGCCGTCCAAATCCGGGTTTGCCGCATAGACGGCGATTGCTTTGGCTGCGTCCAAAGGCGAGCCGCCGCCAATGCCTATAACGAAATCTGCGCGGTAATCACGCGCTTCTGCGCCTCCCGCCTGGCAAGTTTCGACAGAGGGGTTTTCCTCTACTCGGTCAAATATTGCATAAGCTATGCCTGCTTTGTCAAAGGCGGTTCTTAAGTCATCTAATGCGCCGGAAAGACGCGCGGAATTGCGCCCACAGACAATCAGGCCACGACGACCAAAGCTTAAAAAAGAAGGATAGTTTATAACGCAGTCTCTTCCAGAAATAATTTGCACAGGGTTATAGTATGTGATTTCGTTCATATAAGCCACCTCATGTTTCTTTTGTTTTAGATAAAGGAGCCGGGCAGACGCGCATACAAAGACCGCATACTGCGCCGCGACCAATTTTCTGGAATGCTTGTTTCATGTAATCGCTGCATAACTTAGGAGTAAAAAACTTCGCGTATTCTATGTCCTCGCTCCACTCTGCACCGGATATCGCGTGGGCTGGACAGGTGGAAACACATTTGTCGCAGCCGATGCACACAGAAGAGCTTAATTTAACACCGCTTTCAAATTGACAGTCTGTAAATACGGTACACAGACGAACCCTCGCGCCGAAGTCCTTGTGGAGAAACAGTGCATTCTTACCGATTGTGCCTAAGCCACTAAGAACCGCAGCTTTTTTGTGGGAGTATCGACCTTGGTAAGGCGAGCCCATGGCGGGGATGCTCTGAGATGCAGCTACATTAATATATTTATAACCGCGGCTTGAGAGCAGAAATCCACATTTGAGTGCAAGTTGATCGAGAAATTGATTGACCGCACGATAATGATGGAAATAAGTATAAGTGGGTGCGTCTTGAATTTCATCAATCACCGCGTCGGATAAACGTGCAACTATTGTTATCGCGCTATTGAGTCCTTTCGGTCCGTCCGCAACGGTTGAAAATCCGACATCGGCTGCACCGTTTATTTTTAAATATGTCTCCAGTTCATGCTGAAAGGATGACAAAAAATCACCACCCATATACATTATACATAATAATAGTATAACATATCGTCGTAAAAAAGCATAATAAAAAAACAAAAAAAGAATAAAAAAAGTAGTTGACAAGGTGGAAGAGATATGGTATATTAATATGGCGCTTTTGAGAGAGCGAA
>JAZRUF010000045.1:0-5691 GCA_045652405.1 Eubacteriales bacterium
GCAGCGCAAATACGATGAAGAGCTGTTTGGCATGTCCGCACAGGTGGAATACATGTTCTCGGACGATGAAAACGTTGCGCAAATTGTCGCCACGTTCCCGGGTGTTGATAAGGAGGAGCTTATAAATGCGGTTTCCTATCATCTGGATACTTCGCCGATTATCGTGCAGAATGAGAGTGAAGAGTTTGATTTTATGGCACGATGGGAAAAAGACGGAATATCCTATATCGCCCGCCGCATCCCTGATTCAAGCTATTACATTCTTATCGAAAAATATTAGAAATAAAAAACTTCCTGCGGGCAGTTTTTTTATTGCTAATATATTAGCATTGTGGTACTATAATGGCAGATACACCCGAAAATTTAAGAGGAGGTTTTAAAAATGATTAAGAAAATGATTTCGTATGCAGTTGTAATGATGACGTTACTTTCGGCAACAATAGGCGCATATGCGACAGAACCGGATTTTTTAAACTCTCTTGAAACAAATTATACCGGTGAATATAACGTGTCTGTGAGTTTCCAAAGTGGTGAAGAGATTGCTGCGCTTTTGGAAGAGCTGCAGTTGTCTGAAGAGCTGAGCATGTTTGCGGATATAAAAGGGTTGCTGGAATCACTTCTCTCTCTTGAGACAAAGATGGTTGTGCAGGCGGATATGTCAAAGGATATGAAGAAGGCAGAAATATCTGTGATTTCTGCGTCTGAACAGGAGGTTGGGGTAAACCAAAATCTAAGCATTGGAGTGAAATCGAAAACCGGAATGTGGATACGTATGGACCTTGCAGCCAAAACACCGGTATTTGAAGTGATATACTCGTATCCCATGCTTGCGAAGTATATGAAGATTGACCTTTTTGCGGGGTTAAGCGGGCAGGAAAAAGAAAAAATGCTAACAGCCTTTAATCTTATATTCAATAAAGAGTTTATGCAGGGGTTTCAGGATTTTTCGGCAGAGCTTATGAAAAAACATGCCGAAATTTACATGTCGGGAAAATCCTGGATTATAGAGTTTGATAATGACAGTCTTTGCCAAATGGCAGACGAACTTTTGCCGTATTCGGTTGAGAATCTTATTTCGTTGATAGATGAAATCTCTGAGGAAAACAGCGTGGAGGATTCTTATGCTGAATTCATATCACAATTGCCCTCGTTTGCCGGCACTAAGCTGCTTGGCGAGAACGGATTGCGTTACACTTGCAGTATGAGCGGAACAAGAGTTTCAAGTGTAAGGATGACCGGAGATATAGAAATTGATATTTCGCAGATATTTACGGCGCTTTCCGGGGAGGAATGGATATACGAGTCTGACGGATTGCTCGATTTTGATTTTGAGGCAAGCGTGAAGCTTACTAAAATCGGCATGACCTCGGTGGATTTCCCGAAGCTTACCGATGAAAATTCTTTTAATGCCTCGGACGCAGTGGTAACAACTCAGCCAGAAGAATACATAGAAGCAACCCCTGTGTATCCTCATATGTATGTTAATGAAGATACGGATAAACTGTATATGATAAACGGAGAATTGTTTGTCCCACTTCGCCAAACCATTGCTTCTGCATATGAAGACTGTTGTTCAATAGAATATGACCGCGGCAAAATAATACTTGCAAGCAATTATTTCCCGCAATTTAAGGAGATATTAATCACTGTAGGATCTGATAAGGTTTTTGCAGACGGTAGAGAATTCAATGTAGGCAAGGTTTTTGTCGAGGACGGCAAAGCATATGTGAGCGCATCATTTTTTGAAGATGTTCTCGGTTGGGAGATTATAAACGCAATATACGATGTTTTCACACGAGAGTACAATTACACATTTTATACATATGCATATTGATTGCGTTGAAAGATAGCAAAAGCACCGCCTTATAAGGCGGTGCTTTAATTATTCAATACGGCTGTGTATTTTCTTTGTCGCGCTGAGCGGAAGAGGGACAGTTTCATATGTATGCCTTGTGATTTTTACAATCTCCGCCGGAGTTAATATATTGTCCTCACCTGTGGGAACCAAAACCGTATCCCCTATACACAGTGTTTCATCGTCACTTATATAGTAGTAAGTACGGCTACTGTTTTGGAAACGCACACTGCAGTATATGTAAATCTCCCAAGCCACAAGCTCATGCTTTAAATATGCCTGCAGACTGTACGAAAGCTCATCCAAGTGGCGGAAAAGCCCTTTTAAAGCACGCACATTTCCGGTCTGTGACCAAAAGCGGATGAATGACAGGATGATAACTTCACGCTGACGCTCTATTATCTTCAAAAGCTCATTTGCATATTCCTTCTGCGTAGCAGTAAGCGTATAGTTGCCGATAAATCTTATGAAGAACTCAGCTTCCCTAAAGCGTTTGAGAAGCGAATCCGGTGTCTGTGCCTTTGTGATATATGATATGAATATATCTACAGGAGTCGATAATGTCATACTACTGAGCTCATTTAAAACCGAAGCTGAAAACTTCTTACCCGAAGTATGTTGAGATACAGCATCCGATAACAGTGAAATTTTAAAAGCGTACACCCTGAATTTAATAAAATCAATTATAACCATAACACTTTCTCTTAACCGCAATATTTGCAAAAATCATTCCGTTTACAATAATATCATCACCGATGGAATCCGGGTGCGTTATACAAAGGATTGATACGAATTTTTGAAAAACCTGTTTTCATAGTTACCTTTCCTTTGTATTCACCAAAAAATAAAGGTAAATCACAAATTTATTTAATCACTGTAATTGTACTACATAAAAAAATATTTTGCAATAATTGCAAACAAATTTCACATTTAAGGACAGGTGCAAGTACATATTATCCTTACTCTAACGCGTATACATTTTGATGTATTACAAAGAAAGGATGATTTTCATGTACATAACCATAGGACGACGCAAATTCCTTACCATGTGTCTGGCACTTATCGCTGCATTCTCGGTTCCTTTTATCCTGCCCGACCGCGGTGAAGACGCAATCGCCGCTGCCGGCAAAAATACGGACTGGGGACTGAGTTTTCAACAAGCGGGCTCGCAGCCTGTCGGCAACGCCTCGGTTGAACACCTTAAGAAATACAATGCATATTATGTTGGAAGCCCGGACGAAAAGGTAATATATCTGACGTTTGACGCAGGCTTTGAAAATGGATGCACCCCAAAAATCTTAGACACGCTTAAAGCTCACAACGTTCCCGCGGCTTTCTTCTTAGTCGGAAACTATATAGATAAAAACCCCGACATTGTAAAGCGCATGCTTTCAGACGGACACACGGTCGGAAATCATACGGACACACATCCCGATATGTCAAAAATCTCCGATTTACCCTCGTTTACGCGTGAGCTCCAAACGTTGGAGGAGAAATACAAATCCGTGACGGACTCGGATATGCCTAAATTCTACCGTCCGCCTCAGGGCAAGTACAGTGAGGTAAACTTAAAAAACGCCTGTGATTTGGGATATACAACCGTTTTCTGGAGTCTTGCGTATGTTGACTGGTACACGGATAAGCAACCCACCAAGGAGCAAGCCTTTGAAAAACTAATTGACCGCATCCACCCGGGTGCAGTAGTCCTTTTGCACAGCACCTCGCAGACAAATGCGGATATACTCGATGAACTGTTGTGCAAATGGGAAGAAATGGGTTATTCCTTCCGCCCGATAAGCGATTTACTAACTTCTCAGAATAAAACCGGAAATAATAGTGTAAACTAATAGTTAACAAACCTTAACTTGACTTTTGCACCGTAAAAGAATATACTAAAAAAGCACTTAAATTTACCGAAAGGAGCCCGATAAAATGCCGGATGCATCTATAAAGCAAATATCTAAAAACAAAAAAGCCTGGCACGATTATTTTATTGAGGACTCCTTTGAAGCTGGTATTTCTCTCTCGGGCACTGAGGTTAAATCCATACGCCAAGGTTCGGTAAATTTAAAGGACTCATACTGCAATATTAAAAACGGCGAAATTTTTGTTCGCGGCATGCATATAAGCCCATACGAAAAGGGCAATATCTTCAACCGCGACCCGCTGCGTGACCGCAAGCTTTTGATGCATAAGCGCGAAATACGCAAGCTCCAAGCCGCAGTAATGCAGGATGGTCTTACAATTGTGCCGCTGAGTGTATATCTAAAAAATCAATATGTAAAAGTCCAGGTCGGTTTGGCACGCGGTAAAAAGCTGCATGACAAGCGCGAAGATATGGCGCGCAAGGATGCCAAACGTGAGATTGACAGGACGTTAAAGGAGCGTAATCGCTGATGTTACACGAAATTGTAAATCTCAAAGAAAAATTTCCCGCGCTGAAAAACGATGTTAACCTGTTCACCTATGCTCAGGACAATTCACCGGAAATATCACCCAACCGTACACGCCCGGCGATTATAATCTGTCCGGGTGGTGGTTATGCTTTTACTTCTGACCGCGAAGCTGAGCCGTTGGCTCTCTCTTTTATGGCGCGCGGATATCAGGCGTTTGTGCTGCGTTACAGCGTAGCACCGAGCATGTATCCCACCGCACTTTTGGAAGTTGCTGCCGCCTTTGCATATGTTCGAAATGAGGCGGATAAATACCATGTAGCCACAGATGAGATAAGTGTACTCGGGTTTTCTGCAGGTGGGCATCTCTCCGCATCCTTCGGTACACTCTGGAACGATGCAATGCTTTCAGAAACCCTTGGCGTTTCAACGGATATGTTAAAACCCAATGCTCTTATTCTCAGTTACCCGGTAATTTCAAGCGGTGAGTTTGCACATGTCGGAAGCTTTGATAATCTTACCGGCGAGGATGTGGCTTTGCGCGAATATCTGTCTTTAGAGAAGCGAGTAGGCGCGCATGTACCACCTACGTTTTTGTGGCACACCTGGTCAGATACACTCGTTCCTGTGGAAAACAGTCTTTTATTTGCAACAGCACTCAGAAAAAACAACGTGCCATTTGAAATGCATATTTTCCCTGATGGACCTCACGGCTTATCCCTTGCAAATGAGCAATGCATAAGTCCAGATGCCAATTGCATTAACGAGCATGTCGCAGTGTGGTTTGATTTGTGTGACAAATGGCTCAGAACCATGTTTAGTATCCGCGATTAATTCGCATACTAATATAGAACAAGGGGGCGTACCGGTTTCGACGGGGATGTTGAAACACAAGTAGCGGGCAGAGGTGAGGCACCTCTTTAAAAGCTTCAACTTTTATAAATTAAACAACAATACTAATACTTTAGTAGCTGCTTAATTACAGCAGCCGTCTTCCCTGAGAGTACCACGGCTCAGGCTAAGGCGTCGATTAGTGGTCAACGTCCTGCATTAAGCTTTGCGTGCAGGATGTATCATGAAGCTACCAAATCCGAAAGCTCGCCTGTTAGCGTTCGGAGATGGGAATTTTAAATATCAGGCTGCGCCCGGAGAAATTTGTGCGGATGCATTTTCGGACAGGGGTTCAACTCCCCTCGCCTCCACCAAAACGCGCATAGACGAACTCTGTATATTGTCAGAAACGTCTTTGCATTTGAAACAGAACTACCACCTAAACCGTAATGGCTTGGGTGGTAGTTCTTGTATACCGTCAACTATTTTAAGTTTTATCTATTTACTTATCCGCATTAAAAATTCCTCTAATTTACCCAATAAATAATCTGCAGCTTCATCGCTTTTTTTAAGCATTTCAATTAAGTCTTCGTCAGTAATATTAATGATTAA
>JAZRUF010000046.1:0-5414 GCA_045652405.1 Eubacteriales bacterium
AGCACCATCACCCAACAGCGCAACTACATGATAGTCATCATTGGCCATACTCCTTGCACGTGCCATGCCCAAACCAACTGATACCGAATTAGATGCATGACCGCTGGTACAAGCATCGTGCACGCTTTCATCGGGTCTTAAAAATCCCGCCATACCGCCGAACTTTCTTAAGTTATCAAATCCGTCGCGCCGTCCGGTAAGCAGTTTATGCACATAGCATTGATGCCCTACATCGAGTATCAACCGGTCTTTTGACGTATCGAATATTTTGTGTATAGCCAGTGTAAGCTCTACAACGCCTAAATTCGATGCCAAATGCCCACCGGTTTTCGATATATGCTCAATAAGGAACTGGCGAATCTCCCCCGCCAGGTCGTTGAGCTGAGATATATTAAGTTTTTTTACATCTTCGGGAGAGGCAATATTCTCAAGTTTTGCCAAATTCTCCATAGCCCAAACCCATCCTAACGCAAATCATATTTTTTACAATCTAAAACCAAAAGAAACCTATGCAAAAACCGAGTATAGCTCCTACAATCACCTGGAACGGTGTGTGTCCGAGGAGTTCACGAAGTTTTTCCTCAAAAATCTCAGGGGTAGTTTCCTTCCAGTTTTCCATTATATAGTTTAATATCTTTGCTTGCTTTCCCGCAGCCCGCCTGACACCGGAAGCATCATACATTACGATAACTGCAAAACACGCTGCGATAGCAAACTCAGGTGAATTTGTACCCTGAAGCCTTGCAACACCCGTGGCAAGCGCAACAACTAATGCAGAGTGGGAACTTGGCATACCGCCGGTTTCAAAGAGCCTGTCCCACCTAAGCTTATGCTCAGTTATCAGTGCAATTATGACCTTGAGTGCCTGGGCAATAAAGCAAGCAATCAAAGCTAAATTTAAAATACGGTTTCCAGTCAAAAAACGCACTGTATTAAGCGTATAGTCAAGCATACGTACTTTTGCTCCAATCTAAAAATCACGGCTTGCAAGTTCATTTGTAAGCCAGAGTAAAAATTCATTGTTTGTAAATTTATTCAGATGCAAAACCGCCTCGTCAGTAAGCTCGCGCACTTTCTGCTTGCATTTTTCTATCCCAAGGAGTCTGACAAACGTGGACTTTCCGCTTTTCTCATCGTTTCCGACATCTTTTCCGATTACATCCGGGTCACCTTCAACGTTTAAAATATCATCCTGAATTTGAAATGCAAGTCCTAATGCATCTGCATATTTACCTGCCGCCTCAATTTTATCAGCGTCTGCTCCGCCGAGAACGCACCCCATGCACGCCGCCGCACGTATTAAAGCCCCGGTTTTGAGTTCCTGCAGTTTTGTAATTTCCTCTAAGCTTAAGTTTCGCTCCTCGCCTTCCATATCAATGACCTGACCGCCTATCATGCCATGGTCTCCGGATGCGGATGACAATATGCTTACCGCATTGATACCCGCAATATTGCCAAGCTCCAGTGCAGCTTTTGACGAAATCTCAAACGCTTTATTTAAAAGTGCATCACCTGCAAGCAGTGCGAGTGCTTCGCCGTAGACCATATGATTAGTTGGTTTACCCCTGCGCAATTCATCGTCATCCATACACGGCAAATCGTCGTGAATGAGCGAATAGGTGTGTATCATTTCAATAGCGCACGCAAACGGCATTGCATCATTTTCATTTCCACATATGCGCGCAAATTCCAAAACCAACAACGGACGCAAGCGTTTACCACCCGCATGTAAGCTATAGCCCATTGCTTCAAAGAGTCTTTTCTGCAGAAGCTCTTCCTCTTTTACATATCCTTTAAGAGTAGCATTTATTCTCAACTGATAATCTTTGAGTATGTTTTCATAAACTACGGCACTCATTATTCATCGCCCTCCTGAAATTCAACCTCTTCAGGCTCACCGTTTTTTCCTTTTGTAAGCATTACAACCTTTTGCTCCGCCTCATCCAAAAGCTTTGAGCATTCCTTGATAAGACCGGTACCCTCTTCAAAAAGAGCAAGTGATTTATCAAGCGGCGCATCACCGGCTTCGAGTAGTTTAACAACCTCATCCAAGCGTCCTATAGCTTTTTCAAATGTCATTTTCTCCGACATGTTAATCAACCTTTCCTCTCTACTACGCAGTCAAGCTCGCCTTGCATAAGCTTTATCTTGACATGCTCGCCAATATCCGCATCATCACCGCATTTTATAACGCTTCCGTTTTCTTTTGTAGTGATGGAGTATCCGCGTCCAAGCACCTTGAGTGGACTCATAGCATCAAGACCGGCTGCAAGAAACGCAAACTTTTCTTTTCTTTTTGAAACACTTTGCCCCATTAACGTTTCAAGCTTATTTGACGTAAAATCAAGGAGCATACGCTTATCCTGAAAATACCTGAGCGGACTTGTAAGCACCGGCTTCTCAGCGGCTTTTTTCAAGTACTGCCTGTAAAGCTCTATCTTAGACTGCACGGTACGCAGTACCTTCGCATTCGTTTCATGCAGCGAGCCCTTTATCGCCATACAATCTGGAACTGCGAGCTCAGCTGCATTCGACGGTGTAGCCGCGCGCAAATCCGCCACAAAATCCGCTATTGTAACATCCGGTTCATGCCCTACTGCGGAAATTATCGGAATTTCCGATTTGAAAATCGTGCGCGCAACACCCTCATCGTTAAATGCCCACAAATCCTCAAGCGATCCACCGCCGCGGCCGCAGATAATTAAGTCACACAGCTTATGTTCATTTAAAAATTCAATAGCTCTGCAAATATCCGCAGGTGCGTCAGGGCCCTGAACAAGCACCGGCGATACAATAACCTTTGCAAGCGGATACCTCGCCCTGAGAATCCTTAGCATATCGCGCACCGCCGCACCGGTCGGAGATGTAACAAGCGCTATCCTCTCTGGATATTTGGGTATTGGCTTTTTGTACTCCGGAGCAAATAAACCCTCTTGCAACAGCTTCTTTTTTAGCTGCTCGAAAGCAACGGCAAGCGCGCCCATACCGTCCGGTATCATATCGCTTATATACAACTGATACTGACCGTCACGCGGAAAAACCGTAACGCGCCCCTTGGCGATTACCTTCATTCCGCTCTCTGGGCGAAAGTTTAGCTTTGCACCGTCAAACTTAAACATGACCGCACGAAGCACGGCTCCCTCATCCTTTAATGTCATATACTGATGCCCGGATGAGTGATACTTGTAGTTTGAAATCTCACCGCGCACATAAATAGTGCTAAGCTTAGGGTCTGCATCCATGACGGATTTTATATAGTTATTAGCTTCACTTATCGTAAAGATATGTCCTCTCATTTTCTTCCACCCATTTCAGATGCCAGCACCGCCGCTCCAATCGCGTTGTCGGAGGAATACTGCGGTTTAGCACATATAGGAGAAAACTCCTCAAGCGCACGTCTGAGCGCGCGGTTTCCAGCGACACCACCTGACAAAACAACCGGGATATCGCCGTATATTTCAAGTGCCTTTTTTGTGCATTTATAAACCGCTTGTGATATAGTTTTAATTACAAATTGCGCAACGTTATGCCGCTCCTCGCCTTTTTCAATGCGGGAATTTGCCTGATTTTCCATTCCGGATAGCGAAAACGACAAATCATTTAACTTTACTGAAAATTTGTCTCTGCTGTCAGATTTTTCAGCAAGGATTTCAAGTTCTTTTCCGGCGGGAAATTGCAGTCCCAACTTTACTCCGATACGGTCGATAAGCTGACCTGCAGATATATCACTTGTTCCGCCTATTTTTTCAATGCTGAGGACGCTCTCCTCTGCAGGTTTTACGTAGGTAAGCTCAGTAGTTCCGCCGGATAAATGCCATGCGAGATGCGGTATGGTAAGAAGCTCCATACGCTTTTCGGAGTACAGCACTGCGGCTATATGACCTTCCTGATGCGAAAATTCGTATACCGGCACATTAAAAGAATGCCCCAAAATTTCAGCAACGGTTTTACCCACAGTAAAGCACGGCATATATGAGCCTTCAACCGGACGCGGACGCGTGCTTACGCCTATGGCAGTAATGTTTTTTATCTTATCAGGCTCAATTTGAGCGATAATATTCGGAAGCGCTTTTATATGGTTAAAAACTGCGTCTGACTGACGCAACCCCAATTGCCCTTCGGCAACCGGAAGAAGCTTTGCACGACTGATTATTTCACCTGTGCAAGTGTCCACCACCGCGGCAGAGGTGGTATAATTACTTGTATCCAAGCCCAAAAAGAGTGGCATTACTCCTTCGGCTCCTCTCGCATAACACTGCCCAAAATACCGTTTATAAACGCAACGGTTTCGGCAGGCTCATATTTCTTTGCAATCTCGACAGCTTCGTTTATTGCAACACTCGGCGGGATTTCATCCATATACTTAGCTTCATAAATCGCAACGCGCATAATAGCCATAGCTACACGCGAAATACGGCGCAAATCCCAGCCGATAGAATTCTTTCGAATGTTATCATCTATCTCATCTATTTTTTCAACTGTTCCCTCAAACACCTCGCGCACATATTTGCGTTGGGTATTTCCTATATCCGAATAAAGCTCAAAATCTTCTTTAACCGTAGCTAAAAACTCCGGACTGAAGCGATGCTCTAAAATATCCTCAACACAGCTTGCATTGTACCCATATTCAAAAACCATATGGACGGCAACTTCTCTGGCGGACTTTCTGCTCATATCTCTTGGCCTCCAACTTAATTGACTATTTAATGATACCTACATTCATACATAATATATTATAACGGAAAATGCAAAAAAAAGAAAGACCATATTTGCATAATATGAATATTTTTACATTAACCTGAGTCAAACAGAAAAGACACCGATAAACCAAAAACGGTTATCGGTGTCAGGCATGCATGCTGCAACATTATTTTTATTACAGAATTATACATATAAGACCATTGCAGGCTTCGTTTATAATGCGCTCTATGGTTTCCTGAAGCTTCATGCGCGCATCCTGCGGCATGTGGTACAGCTTATTATGCAGACCTTCATTTACCAATTCGTATAGGGATTTACCAAATATGTTGGACTCCCAGATTTTTATCGGGTCTTTTTCAAATTCCTTAAGCATATACATCACAAGCTCTTCTGACTGTTTTTCGCTTCCTACTATGGGTGAGACCTCGGTTGTGATGTCCGCTCGCATCATATGAATTGACGGCGCACTCGCCTGCAGGCGCACTCCGTAACGCCCACCCTGTTTTACTATTTCTGGTTCTTCAAGTGTAAGTTCCTCGGTTGTGGGCATTACGATGCCGTAACCCGTTTCGCGCACTTCTTCAAGTGCATGCTCTATTTTTGTATACTCAGCATTAACTTTGGCAAGCTTTGTAAACAGCGGTAGCAGATCTCCATCGTCGCATATTTCAAAGCCTGACTGTTCTCCGAGAGTTTTATAAAATAGTGCCCTG
>JAZRUF010000047.1:0-13185 GCA_045652405.1 Eubacteriales bacterium
TTGATATACGGTTTTTGCGCACATCTTATCAAAATCTCCGTAGCCGCCCAAAAGAAATTCACGCGCCCCACCCTCTATTAACTCTATAACCGTTTTGCGCAGTTTTTCCTTTAAAACATCGCTTTCCTCCGTCGGAATATCAGCGTGACCGCAGAATGCTATTTTCATATGTATACCTCCTTAAAATAAAAAAGTGCGCAGCCGAAGCCACGCACCCAAAAAACGCAGTGACTCTTGCTTCAAAGGTTGCTACACACTTCTCAAATCATAACACACATAAAGGGTATGACAAACAAGAGTGTACGCTTTTTACAATAGCGTACCCCTTTATGTGCGATATTATGTTTTTAAGAAGTAATGTAGCAGTCCTATTCTACCACATTATTTGAAAGAATACAAATAAAATAATATATGCAGTCGGGCAATTCGCGAATTGCTCCTACACTGTTGCACAACTATTGTTGTAGCCAGACGATGCCCACATCATCCCGCTGTTTAATATGTTTTCCTATTATGACCGGAAACGATAGATGTTACTTTTGTCGCCAAAAGTAACCAAAAGCGCCGGGGGATTTCGACTTCCCCCGGACCCCTTTAAACGACACAGGGGCTACAAACCGCCCCTGGACCCCCTATACCGCATTGTAGGGAACGGATTTATCCGTTCCTTTTTGCGTTTTCTCTCACACCCCGGCATTGGAAACGGAAAATTTGCCGACGATTTACAAAATATTCACTATTCGGGCGCAAATTGGTGTATAATAAGGCTATAAAAACAGATAAAGGGACGGTGGAAGTTATGTCAGTCAAGGTATTGATTGTAGAGGATGATAAAAACATAGCCGAGCTTATACGCTTGTATCTTGAAAAGGAGAGCTACGAGGTACGCATTGCCGAGGACGGCCGTGCGGGCGTGGACGCGTTTTACGAATTTAAGCCGGACATGGTGCTTCTGGACCTGATGCTTCCTGTTATGGACGGCTGGAGTGTATGCCGTGAGATACGCAAAACCGACAAGACTCCGATTATAATGCTCACCGCAAAGGATGAGACGTTTGACAAGGTCATGGGGCTTGAGATGGGTGCGGACGATTATATCTCAAAACCGTTTGACATGAAAGAGGTCATTGCACGCATGCGCGCGGTGTTGCGCCGCAGCACGAGTGAGTGCGAGGATGAGGGTACATCCAAAATCCTTAAATATGACCGCATAAGCATAAACATTGAGGCGTACGAGGTTCTCGTTGACGGAAAGAAGGTCGAGATGCCGCCCAAGGAGCTTGAGCTTCTGCACTTTTTGGCATCGTATCCCAACCGCGTATTCACGAGAAATCAGCTTCTCGACGACGTGTGGGGCTTTGAGTATTTCGGCGACTCGCGCACGGTTGACGTTCACGTAAAGCGTCTTAGAGAGAAGATAGACGGCGTGAGTGACAAGTGGTCTTTAAAAACCGTATGGGGCGTTGGGTACAAGTTTGAGGCGCAGGATTGATGAAGAATAATTTACTGCGAAAGTATTTTTTCTCCGCCACCGCGCTTATTATGATGAGCGTCATCATACTCGGCGGCACGATGGGTTGGCAGGGGTATAAATACTCAATTAAGGAAAAACGGCAGATGCTTGAGAACAAAGCGGTGCAGATAGCCGAGCTTACGACCGACCTTCTGAGGCATTACAGTGCGCTGCGTGAAAATTCGTTTAGGTTTATGCTCTCCTCAGTCACCGAGGGCGGCATGGTGCACGTGCTTATTTCGAGCACAGACGGTCAGGTGGTTATGACCTCTGACGACACACCTCGCGCATACAACGGTGCGTACATCAACGACGGTATAATAAAAAAGCTCGAGGAGAGCGGGTATTACTCGGGTGTAGGAACCCTTGGCGGTCTGTACAAGGGCAGCAACTACACGGTTGCCGTGCCCGCGGTTAATTCGCTCGGGCAGTATGCAGGGTACGTGTTTGTCACCGCGCCGATGAGCTCGATGCGCGAGCTTTTATATGACATACTCAAGATGTTTATCCTCTCGGCAATCGCGGTGCTTTTGATTGCAGCACTTGCGTCATACCTCGCGGTGCGGAGCATGACGCGCCCGATAAAACGCATATCCTCAGCGGCAAAGAGCTTCGCGCAGGGTGAGTTTAAAGAGCGCGTGCCGGTCACAAGTTCGGACGAGATTGGCGAAATGGAGCTTGCATTTAACAATATGGCGGACTCCCTTGAACGCTCTGAGGAGCTTCGGCGCAGCTTTGTCGCAAACGTGTCGCACGAGCTTCGAAGCCCGATGACATCAATCGGCGGGTTTGTTGACGGTATTCTCGACGGCACGATACCTGAGGAGCGCCGCGAGCACTATCTTAAAATTATATCTGACGAGGTAAAAAGACTCTCCCGCCTTGTAAGCCGTATGCTTGACATTACGCGCCTGCAGGCAACGGATATATCCGCGGAGAGTGCGTGGTTTGACATGTGCGAGCTTATTCGCCGCGTTATAGTCGGCTTTGAAGAGCGGATGCGCGAAAAAGAGCTCGACATGGACGTGGGCTTCTGCGCGTACAGCGTAAATGTATGCGCGAATGAGGATATGATATATCAGGCGGTGTATAACTTAACCGAAAACGCGATTAAGTTTTCAGAGCCGGGCAGCACGGTCACTATAAGGCTTATATCGCGCGGCGGCAAGGTGTACTTTTCCATTACAAACCACGGCGCGACCATCCCTCCCGACGAGCTTTCCTGCGTGTTTGACAGGTTTCACAAGACCGACCGTTCGCGCGGAACTGACAAGAGCGGACTTGGGCTTGGGCTATATATCGTAAAGACGATAATAAACCAGCACCGTGGGGACGTGGGCGTAAAGAGTCGGGACGGCGTGACCGAGTTTTCCTTTACCCTTCCGGTTGAATGCCGCGCAAGGAAGCCTCAAGACGGAGACTCGGCGCAGAGTTAACAAAACATTAACAGTTAAGTCACAATTTGTATTGCAAAAATAGCCTGTTTTATATTATTATTTAGGTACAGAAAAAAGGTATCAGGAGGAAAAAAGATGTCAGACGAGCGTTTAAACCAGACACCTGAACAGGAGAGCGAGCACGAAGCCGCCCCTGAGGTGCTTGAGAAATTTTTAGAAGAACAGGCGCAGGACGAGCCTGCGGAAGAAGCAAAGGCTGAGGATTTTACGCAGAGTGCGCCGACAAACGACAACCCGACATATGCGTGGTCATCCGCCACACAGCAGACCGGCGAGAATGAGGGTGAAAACCGCCCGCCGATGTGGGAAGGCGGCAACGCGCAAGCGGGTGGCGCAAGGATTAACATGCAGGTTAAAAAGAAAAAGCGCAGGTGGGTGGCGGTTCTTATCACGTGCGTCATCGCATTTTACGTGCTGCTCACCGGAATACTTGCAGTCGGTATATTCCGCGCGGTGCGCGATTTGGATATAGGCTTTAATTCTTCGACCGGTCGTTTCGAGGTGCATAATGACAATCATGCCAACAACCCATTTTTCGGGCGCGAGGAGCCTAAGGTGGAGGAGCATCTGCAGATTACCCCGACTCCCAATGACGTTGAAGAGACTCCCACACCCGGCGGTAAGCTTACGGTAAAGCAGATATCCAAAAAAGTCCGTACGTCGGTTGTCGGCGTTGTGGCAGAGGGTAACATGAATTTCTCAAGCACAAGCGTGGGCTCGGGAATTATAATGAGCGCGGACGGATATATAATAACAAATAACCACGTTATTGAGAACATGAACAAAATCTCGGTAGTCACCGACGACGGTACGAGCTATAATGCGTATGTAATCGGCACCGATTCACGCACCGACCTTGCAGTTCTCAAGGTGGATGCGACAGGTCTGCCGGCTGCTGAGTTTGGTAATTCCGACCTGCTTGAGCAGGGCGATTTGGCGGTAGCTATCGGAAATCCGGCGGGTATTCAGCTTCAGAACACTGTGACGACCGGCGTTATCTCCGCTATAAACCGCAACATCGTTGTTGAGGATGAGGAGATGACTCTTATCCAGACCGATGCCTCAATTAACCCGGGAAATTCCGGCGGACCGCTTGTAAACGAGTACGGTCAGGTAATCGGAATAAACACGGTTAAGATTGGTATCTCATACTATGAGGGCCTCGGATTTGCTATTCCGATAAACACTGCAAAGCCGATAATTGACGAGCTTATCTCGCGCGGGTATGTGCGCGGCAGACCGTCCATCGGCATAAGCGGTGCGACGATTTCCGAGCGCGATGCGGCGTTTTACGGCTTAAAGCCGGGTATGTATGTCGAGTTCGTGCATCCGTATTCGGACGCATACAAGAAAGGTCTGCAGTCGGGCGACGTAATCGTTGCGATGAACGGAACACCGCTTACCTCGCAGGAGGAGATTAAGAAGATACGTGACGAGCACAAGGCGGGTGACAAGGTTTCAATCACGGTTTACCGCCAGGGACGTGAGTTTACGCTTGATGTTGTGCTCATGGACGAAGCAGAGCTTAATAAAAGGGGCCAGCCGACCGACAGAAAAAGATAAATTTAAAAACCCCAAAAAACCCCGGTGCGCTTTATATATGGCGCACCGGGGTTTTTCCTGCCTTACAGTTATTGAATTTTACAGCTCGCAGCAGGTAAGGCATCCCTTAACCATTACCGCGCTTACCTGATATTCATCATCAAACACCGTGATATTTGCGAGCTTGCCGGGAACCAGACTTCCCATCAGGTGGTCAACACCCGCTACGCGCGCGGGAGTAAGTGTCGCCATCTTGACCGCCTCGGTTAGCGGCACGTCTGCCTTCTCAACCATCACCTTAATGAGTCTGTCCGCGGTAGCTACACTTCCGCAGAATGCGCTGCGGTCGAGGAGCTTGCCAACACCGTCCTCAATCATGTACTTAACGCTTCCGAGCTGACTCTGATAGCCCTCGCCCATACCCGCACCGTCAAGCGCATCGGTTACAAGGCAGATGCCCGAGCTTCCCTTGCTCTTGTAAATAAGCTTTAATAAGCTTGCGGGCAGGTGGCTTCCGTCAGCAATTATTTCAACGTCAAAATCGTCCATAAGGTATCCGCTCTCAATAACGCCTGCATGGCGGTACGCATTGATTCTGTGTACCCCGCTCATTCCGGAATAGAAGTGGGTAAGCAGCGTATAACCGTAATCTGCCGCCTTTACCATATCCTCATAGAGCGCGTTCGAGTGGCCGACAGATGCAACAATACCGCGGCGGCGCAGCTCAAGCCCCATCTCCATACCGCCTTCAAGCTCTGCGGCAACGTCCCAGCGCCTGATTTCCGGATGCTTATCTAAAAGCGCGGTGTATTCCTCACGCTTGGGGTTTCTGATGCTCTCCGGGTCCTGCGCGCCCGCCTGCTCGGGTGCAAAGTACGGACCCTCAAGATGCGCACCGATAAACATCGGCATATTCTCCGCCTCAGACGCTTCTTTATACGCTTTGAGCGAATTTTCAAGTACGTCTGCCGGGCAGGTGGTAATCGTCGGCATCATAGCCGTAGTACCGTTTACCATGTGCATGCGTGCAGCAGTCTTATACGCTTCAACATCGCCGTATGTAAAGTCTGCACCGCCGCCGCCGTGTAGATGCAGGTCTATAAATCCGGGGGAAATATAACGTCCCGCAACGTCTATAACCCTGTCGCATTCCTCTTTGAGCTCGCCCTTGAAAACTGATACAATGTTCTCACCCTCGGCAATAATTCCGCCCAAGTAACTCTCGTTTGGTGTAATCACTACGCCGTTTACCAGTGCAATTTTCATGACAGATACCTCTTCTTTTGTATTTTCTTATTTAAGCTTCTTTGCCGCCTTTACATAGCCCTCCACCTTGCGCGCACACTCCTCTGCACTCTCGCCGCTTGTAAGGATGTATACCTTAACCTTCGGCTCAGTGCCTGAAGGTCTTATGATAAACGCGGTCTTATCCTCTAACTCAAAGTATAGCACGTTTGAGCCGGAAAGCTCCATGTTTTCTGTCAAATTATTGCCTAAATCTATTATTTCGCCGCTTAAGTAGTCGCGCACGCGCACAACGCGTACTCCCGCAATCTCACGCAGCGGGTTTTGGCGCAGCTCCTCCATAAGCGCCTTCATACGTGAAAGACCGTCCACACCCGGCATCACGATATTCTCCGTGTGCTCTGAGAAGTATCCGTACTCATCATAGAGCGTGCAGAGCGCGTCATAGAGTGTCTTGCCGCGGTTGTGGTAGTATGCTGCCATCTCGGCAATTAACATAGATGCTGTCACCGCGTCCTTATCCCTGCAATAGCCGCCGACCAAGTATCCGTAGGACTCCTCAAATGCGAGCAGGTACTCGTAAGAGCCCGCCTCTTCAAAGCCCTTTATCTTCTCAGCCATAAATTTAAAGCCGGTGAACGTGTCAAACACCTGAACACCGTGCACCTCACCCACACGGCGCACCATCTCGGTTGTTACAATCGTCTTTATCGCGGCAGGGTGCTCCGGCATAGTCCCGGTCATCCTCTTTGCGCGGATGATATAATCAAGCAGAAGAACACCCATCTGGTTTCCGCTTATCGGCACGTATTCGCCCGCACTGTCGCGCACGATTACGCCGACTCTGTCCGCGTCCGGGTCAGTTCCTATTATGAGCGCAACGTCATTTTGGCGCGCAAGCTCTATCGCCTGAGTAAAGCCCTCTTTGTTCTCCGGGTTCGGGCTCTTAACCGTCGGGAAGCTTCCGTCAATCTTCATCTGCTCGGGCTCACATATAATGTGCTTTAAACCTATTCTGCGCAAAATCTCCGGTACAAGCTTGTGGCCGGTTCCGTGGAAAGGCGTGTAGACTATCTTGAAGTCCTCCGCCGCCCTCATAACCTCCTCGCGGTTTATCGCCATCTCCTGCGCGTGGAAGAGGAAGGCCTCGTCAACCTCCTCGCCGATAAGTGTAATTACACCCTTATTTAACGCTTTGTCGTAATCCATAGATGTAATACCCGTGAAAATATCCGTATCCGAAATCGCCTTTGCCACAACATCTGCATGCGCAGGAGGAAGCTGCGCACCGTCCCCCCAGTATGCCTTGTAGCCGTTATACTCCTTCGGGTTGTGGCTTGCGGTTATGTTGATACCCGCAATGCATCCGATAGTGCGGATTGCAAAGCTCAGCTCGGGTGTCGGGCGCAGTGACTCAAACAGGTACACCTTAATTCCGTTTCCCGCAAGCACACATGCCGCCTCACGCGCAAAAACATCGCTCATAATGCGGCAATCCATGGCGATTGCAACGCCGCGCTCGCACGCATCCTTGCCAAGCCCCTTTATAAGACTTGCCATGCCCTGCGTCGCCTGGCGCACGGTGTACACGTTCATGCGGTTTATACCCATACCGAGTACGCCGCGCAGTCCCGCAGTGCCAAAGCTCAAGGGCGCAAAAAACCTGCTCTCTATCTCCTTTTCATCATCGGCAATCGCTTCAAGCTCCGCGCGCTCATCAGCACTGAGTGCTGATGAGGTAAGCCACTTTTTGTACTCTTCCATATAACTCATATTTTTTCTCCTTTCTCCGCCTTAAGCGGCAAAACCAATATAATATACTATGCAAGAAATCTTTAATTTATAGATAATTAATCCTGACTTCATCGAAGCTCCCCACTACTCAAAAAGCCTCGCAGAGTTTTGCACCCGCAGGTGCAAAAGAGGTTTAATCCGTTTTTTACAAGGACATGCGCCTTGTAAAAAACACATCTCGCGAAACGAAGTGTATGAGCCGCAGGCGATTGCATGCAGTGCAGCGCAGCCTTGTCGATGAAGTCCTGACTTCATCGAAGCTACTTGTGGTAACTCCCGCCGGTTCCTATCTGAAACGCGCGATAAATCTGCTCAAGCAGCATCACGCGCGCCAAGTGGTGCGGAAACGTCATGGGTGACATTGAAAGCCGTAAAATCGCCTGACGCTTGAGCTCCTCCGAAAGTCCGTTTGACCCGCCTATCAGAAAACAGAGCTTTGACACTCCGCCAACCCCCGCATCAAATATCCTGCGCGAAAATTCCACACTGTCGTACATCTTACCCTCAATGCACATCGCAGCAAGCATCGCGCCCTTGGGAATCCTGCGCCGTATCTCCTCGGCCTCGCGCGCGAGCGCGTTTTCTATCTCACCCGCGGATGGGTTCTGACTCAAGCGGTACTCGGGAATTTCTATAACCTCAACCTTAGTGTATGCCCCAAGCCTTTTTAAATACTCGTCACACGCGGCAATTAAGTATTTTTCCTTCATTTTTCCCACGCAGATGAGCGTTATTTCCCGCATCTTAGACACTCCCCATCCAATTCATATACATGCCCGGGCTCACTCCTCGGCGCAACCTGAAGCATCACGTCAACACCCGGGATAATCCCCGCGTCGGTAAGGCATCTGTGCACCGTGTCATACGCAAGGCGCGGCGTGTTATTCTCGCGGCTTAAGTGCCCGAGCACCAGGTTCTTTACGCCGCACTGCGCGGCATACAGCGCGCACTTCGCGCAATCAGAATTTGAAAGATGCCCCCGCTCACTCGCTATGCGCCGCTTTAGCATCGCAGGGTACGGTCCTCGCGCAAGACTTGCCTCGTCATAATTTGCCTCGAGTACGACCAACTGTGCGCCCTCTAAAAGCTCCTTTAACCTCTGCGGCACGTGCCCGAGGTCGGTCGCATATACAGCCGAGCTTCCCCCGCCGTCTATTCGAAACCCGACGCTGTGGTCAGTGTCATGCGGGGTTTTAAACGGTAAAATCTTTATGCCACCAAGCGTAAATTCCACGTCTGTGTCAAACCCCATTATCCGCCCGGCAAGCGCGGGGTATATCCCAAGCAGCGCGTCAAACGTCCCCTCGTGTGCGGCAAATATGGGTATGTTCCACTTCTTCTCAAGCACCTCAAGACCGCGGATGTGGTCAGAGTGCTCATGCGTTATCAGTATCCCGCTTATATCTCCCGGCGTGACTCCAAGTGATAACAGTCCGTTTGTAATCGAGCGCGCAGAAATCCCCGCATCTATCATAAGATGCGTAACGCCGTCGGATATGTATGTGCAATTTCCGCTCGACCCGCTCGCAAGCGTGCATACCTTAAGCATAAACCACTCCGTAACCTTTCTGAATAAAAACTAAAAGCCGCCCGGCGAAGCACACCGGGCAGCCTGAAAAACATATTTTAAAGCGCCTTTTTAATAAGCGGCTCGTCCGGCTCCTCTACACGGCGTATGTCCGCGCCAAGCTGAGTAAATTTCTCAACTATATCCTCATAGCCGCGCTCAATATGCGATATATCTTCAACAACCGTCGTACCCTCCGCGGCAAGACCGGCTACAACCATAGCCGCGCCCGCGCGCAGGTCACACGCTTTGACCGGTGCACCCTGAAGCTTTTCCACACCTTCAAAAACCGCAACCTTGCCGTCAACCTGAATATTAGCGCCCATGCGCTTTAGCTCATCCACATAACGGTAACGGTTGTCCCAAACACTCTCGGTTATAAGGCTCATACCGTCCGCCATAGAAAGGAGCACCGCCGCCTGTGGCTGCATATCCGTCGGAAATCCCGGATACGGCAGAGTTTTAATATTCGTTTTCTGAAGCTTTTCGCATCCGCGAACCAGCACCGAATCGTCAAACTCGCAGACCTCAACACCCATCTCAAGCAGCTTTGCAGTAATGCATTCCAAGTGCTTGGGTATAACGTTCTTTACAAGCACCTCGCCGCCGGTCGCCGCCGCGGCAACCATGTAAGTTCCCGCCTCAATCTGGTCGGGAATAATAGTATACGTACCGCCGCAAAGCGTCTCCACGCCGCGGATTTTTATAACATCCGTGCCCGCGCCGATGATATTTGCGCCCATGGAGTTTAAGAAGTTAGCCACATCAACTATATGCGGCTCCTTAGCGGCATTTTCAATAACCGTCATGCCTTCGGCGAGTACCGCCGCAAGCATTATATTTATCGTAGCACCCACACTTACAACGTCAAGGTACACGTTTGCGCCCTTGAGTCTTCCTGGGGCATCAGCGATTACAAATCCGTTCTGAATTTCTATATTTGCGCCTAACGCCTTAAAGCCCTTTATGTGCTGGTCAATCGGTCTTACGCCGAAATCGCACCCACCGGGCAGCGCGACCTGCGCCGAATGGAAGCGCCCGAGCAGCGCACCAATCAGATAATACGATGCGCGGATCGTTCTTGCCGTATCATACGGTGCTTTACAACTTACGACATGAGAGCAGTCAATCTCCATGCAGGAGCTGTTAATGAGCTTGACCGACGCACCCATATCGCGAAGTATATCCAAAAGACGGGTGATGTCCGATATTTTCGGGATATTTTCAATGCGGCATACACCCTGCACCATAAGCGCGGCAGGGATAATCGCGACCGCAGCATTCTTAGCACCGCTTATCGGCACTTCGCCGCGCAGCTTGATACCGCCGTTTATAACGTACTTAGTCAATCCTCGCACCCTCTCGTAAATTTCATCCTCAGCTATAGTGTCCCTTTTAATAACAATAGTATAACATTTATATTACAATTTTTCAACAATAAAATTGCGCATTTTTTCTACTCAAGCGCAACCACCTTGCCGTTTAGCGCATTGATGTACCAAAACTCACCATTTAACGACACCCGCCATACCGGTGAGAGCTCGGTAACGCCGCTCTCATACTCGGTCGGAGAGCTCATAATATACCCGGGCGCAATCTCTTCTATCTTACCACCCGCAACCGCAACACTCTGCAAATGCTCGGCAAAATTGAGCATAAGCCCGCTTATCGAATATGGTGTTATATTCTGCAAAAGCGATATTTCACCCATCGGAATACGCCCGGAAAGCATCATCTTACCGCCGTCTTCCTTGCACTCAACACGGCAGTTGAATATCGGAAGCCCGCCGCTTGAGCATATCCCGCTCACAGCCGTGCCGTCATTCCCGCTTACGGAGATTATATTGACTCTCATGCTCCTGAGCTTTGCCTCGAAAAACTTTGCAATGTCCTCACGGCTCTTATCATCCTCACCCAACTCAAATGATGCCTCGATATATCCGCCGCTTCTAAGCATCACCTCGCCGTTATTGCCTGAGTACTTGCTCATACCTATGGTGTTTTCAACCTTTACGTCCTCAAGCGTCGCGCTCATCGCAGTACGCTCGGCTTTTGTGTTTCTAGTTATACGTGCGGGGTGGTAGAGCTCGGCATCCTCGGGCAAGAGCGCGGGGTTTAGCTCATATCCCAAATCCCCGAGCACGCGGCACACCTCATGGCGCACCTGCTCCTGATTTTTGGACATGCGAAGCGTAGCATTTGTATACGCGGCAAACAAAAACGCATTCACCGCTACAAGGACTATAATAAGAACCGTCTTAACCTTTGGCCAATCCATATCCACGCTCCGCCTCCCCTGTTATAATTTTCTTACTTATCGCTGTTTTTTCTATACCACACAGGCTCAAGCTCTGCCTGACCTGCATCGGTATACCGAAGCTCAAGCTCGCACTCGCCGTCTGCTGCCGAAACCGCCGCCGCGGCAAGCTTTTTTGATATGCTCTTCGCCTCGCGCTCGGTGCTCTGATAGCTTCGCATGTAAAAATGCACTTCGCTTACGCGGCGGTCACGTATAACCACACGCGCGGCGTAGCCGGTGTCCTGACGGTCAACCGGAAGTGCGTTTACGCTCCAACCGAAATCCGCCACCCAGCAGTTATACTCAGAAAAATACCTGAAATCCTGAGGGTAGAGCTTACCCTCGCCGCCTGTAACCAACGAAAGCCTTGAAGCTAAAATCCACGCGGTCTCAAACACTTCGGTGGCTGACGGTGTCTGCTGCGCACTCTGCACGAAAATCCCCGCCTGCGCGTCACTTCCTGTGTATGTGTACACGGTAAACCCATCATTTTCTATTCTGACCGTCGCATCCTCCTCGATGTAAACGCGCGTGCCGTCACTCTCCACATGCTCGCTTACCGAGTAGGGCGCAAAACCGAAGCTCTTTAAAAAATTCGCCCTCTGCTCGGTGCTGAAATATTCCATCGCGTTAAAGCCACCTATAACACGCGGCTTGTATCCGTCCTTTACAAAGCTCTCCGGCACAAGTTTCTCATAATCCGTGCCCGCAAGCTCCAAGGCAAGGTGGTGGCTCTCACCGCTTATGCTGTCAATAACGCCGAGTGCGGTCGCCTTGTCCACCTGAGTTTCGCTCGAGTACACCTCACCTGTATACGGATTTTTAATAACTATAAACGTCTTTTCGTTTTTGGGGTTAACGGTGAGCAGAACATATCGCCCTTTGATATTTCCCGCTTCACTCTGCCCGCCCCACAGCCACTGGGTGACCGTGTCCGCGCGCACAAGTCCCTGATAGTCGTACAGCACGCTCTTGTATCCGAGTGATGCGCGCCAGTAATCCTCATTTGCGCTGCGCCAGTTACCGCTCTGCACGCTCAGCGCCTCTGCCATAAGTCCGCGCGTTAAGTCGTACATATTCTCAACCGCAGTCGGTGAGTACTCGGCACCGAAGCGGCCGTACTCGTTTTTTACGGATATGCGCATGGGTACAATCTCCGACTGCCCGGCGGCATATGACTGCATCTGATAGTCCCCCCGCACGCCGGAGACATTCCCACCGATAAGCACGCTTAGCATGTTATCGCCCATTGGGTTATCGTAAAACCAGGTCGAGTACGCCATAAACACCGCACCGACTATAAGAACAACAAGCAGCACCGTCTTAATTCGCTCATGCGTCGTCGTCATACCCGTCACCTGCTCTCTTCATTTGCAGGGTGGTCTGCGAGTGTAATCGTCGCGGTGGTTCCCACATCGAGCGTACTCTCAATTTTAATCGTGCCGCCGTGATGCTCTATAATCTCACGCGCTATTGCAAGGCCGAGTCCGGTTCCACCCTTGGCGCGCGAGCGCGCCTTGTCAACGCGGTAGAAACGCTCGAACAGGCGCGGAATATCCTTCTCCGCAATGCCTATACCGGTATCTGATACTTCAATATACGTAAACTCACCCTCGTGGCGCGCTTTAATCTTTACCTCGCCGCCGTCAGGCGTGTACTTTATCGCGTTTCCTACAATGTTTACGATTACCTGCTCTATTCTACCCTGGTCGCCGTTTATCACCGGAAGCTCACCCTCGATAACGAGCGTGAAATTGTGCTTGTGGTT
>JAZRUF010000048.1:0-2637 GCA_045652405.1 Eubacteriales bacterium
CGGAATATCGCCGTGACCGCAGAATGCTATTTTCATATGTATACCTCCTTAAAATAAAAAAGTGCGCAGCCGAAGCCACGCACCAAAAATACATGACTCTACTGACGCGACTCAATTATTCACATTACCCATACAAGCAAGCAGTAGCATTACTTAATGAAAGAATGCAAAATAGAGCATGCATTTTTACAAATGTAAAATGCGTGCTTGTACAGGGTATTATTCAATTGAGTCGCAAGAACATTCTACCATATTATTTAAAAGAATACAAATAAAATAATTTGCAATCAGAACGACACGCAGGTCGTTCCCTACATGGATGCTCAAAATAAAAAAGTGCGCAGCCGAAGCCACGCACCGAAAAATGCATAGCCTCAAATGCTGCGACACATTTTTTACAAACCAAATAGATGCAAAAATAGAGGATGCATTTTTACCAATATAAAATGCATCTGATTTGGTTTAAATATTCAAATGTGTCGCAAGAACATTCTACCACATCATTTTAAAAAATACAAATAAAATAATTGGCAAGCGCAAACTGCGTTTTGAAGTTGTCGGCATTTGCGGCAGAATGGGTCCAGGGGCGGTTTGCAGCCCCTGTGTCGTTTAAAGGGGTTCATGTGTTAAATCCCCCGGCGCTTTTGGTTACTTTTGGCGACAAAAGTAACATCCATCGTCTCCCCATTACAATAGGAAAACACATTAACGTCGTGGTAGACGTAAACCCCTACCCTATAAACATCTTTATTGCCAAGAACGAAACAACGCAGAGAGCAACTAACTCTCTGCGTTGTTTTGTTTTTCCTTAAGTTCCTTTTCAAGCCGCTCTAAGCGGATACGCATAGCGCAAAGCTCCTGCGCAATCGGGTCCGGGATATGTATCTGGTCCATATCCGCGCAGGTTGCCTTAACACCGTTTCTCCTTACAACGCGTGCAGGCACACCAACCGCTGTGCAGTCGGGCGGGATTTCCTCCAAAACCACTGCGTTGGAGGCAATTTTAGCATTGTCCCCCACTTTAAACGGACCTAAAATCTTAGCACCCGCGCCGACCATTACGTTGTTTCCGAGCGTCGGATGGCGTTTCCCCACGTCCTTACCGGTGCCGCCGAGCGTCGCGCCCTGGTAAATCGTGCAGTTATCACCGATTATAGTAGTCTCACCGATAACTACGCCCGAGCCGTGGTCGATAAAAAGCCCCTTTCCTATCTGCGCTCCCGGGTGTATCTCAACCCCGGTTAAAAATCTGTTCATCTGCGAAATCATTCGCGCAATGAAAAACATGTGATGCTTGTGAAAGAAATGCGCGATGCGGTGATAGATAAGCGCGTGAAGCCCTGAATAGAGTATAAATATCTCAAATCCGCTTCGTGCCGCCGGGTCTCTCTCTCGTATAGCGCGTATATCCTCTCTTAGTGTCTTAAACATCGCATCTCCCCCTTTATCCCTTTATAATACCTCCGCCGAGCACCGCATCGTCCCGATAAAGAACGACCGACTGACCGGGTGCAGCAGCGCGTTGAGGCTCATCAAATATTACCTTCATTTCATCTTCCGACAGTTCTGCATGCGCCTTTGCCGCGCGACCATTGTATCGTATTTTTGCCAAACAGTCAAATTCTTTTTCCTGTGGCTTATCGGATATAAAGGTTATCGCGTCAGCAAACACCTCTTTTGTGTTCTGAACACCCTCGCAACCTAAATGCACCGCGTTATTTTCAATGTCAAGCCGCGCAACGTAAAGCCTCTCGCTGTACGCTATACCCAAGCCGCGGCGCTGACCCACCGTGTAATGAATAAGCCCCTTGTGCTCACCAAGTACCTCTCCCTGAGGCCCTATAAACTTACCCGGCACGCTAACTCCGGCAGTCTTTTCTATGTATCCGGCATAGTCGCCGTCGGGTATAAAGCAAATTTCCTGACTGTCCTTCTTTGACGCAACATCAAGTCCGCACGCTGCGGCAATTTCACGCACGCGGCTTTTGGGAAGCTCAGCAAGTGGAAAGATAGAGCGCGCAAGCTGGCTCTGCTTTAACCTGTATAGGGCATACGTTTGGTCCTTCTCGATGCTTGACGCAGCTTTTAGCATATACTCGCGGTTTATTTCATCATACTCTTTTTTTACATAATGCCCGGTCGCTATATAATCCGCGCCCAACTCATCTGCAAGGGAGAGCATAGCACCGAATTTTATATGGTAATTGCACCAAACGCAAGGGTTCGGAGTCCGTGCGCGCGTGTACTCGCGCACGAAATCTTCTATTACAAATTGTTTAAACTTATCAGAATAATCCCTGACGTAGTGCTTTATCCCTAAATTCTCGCAAACTCTGCGCGCATCCTCGACCGCGGGAGCGCAATCGCCATGCAGCGCAAGCGTCACACCGAGCACATTATATTCCTCTCGCAAAAGCGCGGCTGCGGCACTGCTGTCCACCCCGCCGCTCATGCCTACAAGCACAGTCTTTTTCATTTTAAAACCCTCAGATTTTTATAAGATGCGGGCTCTTGGTAAGCACCTCGGCACCGTCATGCGTTACCGCCACCGTGTCCTCCGTGCGCACACCGCCAAGCCCGGGTATATACACGCCCGGCTCAATCGTTATCACCATGCCTGGGGACAGAACATCCGCA
>JAZRUF010000049.1:0-6980 GCA_045652405.1 Eubacteriales bacterium
GGAGGTTGGACGGATTGCGTACTTCTCCTCCAGCTTATCTTCGCCGCCGAGGGTTACCCATGCACATTCGGGTGCAAAGCCTTCGACATGATCCTTTTCCTTCTGAAGAAGTGATTCGGGGATAAGAAGCGGCATATATACGTTTTCTACGCCTTGTTTTTTAAATTCCTTATCCATAAGTGCCTGGATGTTTTCCCATATAGCATAACCGTACGGACGGTAGATGAACACGCCCTTGATTGATGAGTAATCAATCAGCTGTGCCTTTTTGCACACATCGGTAAACCATTGGGCAAAGTCAACCTCCATATCGGTAATCTGCTCAACTTTTTTATCATTAGCCATAATTTTACCAATCCTTTCGCTTAGCGCCAGAGCGCAAATATTTCAACCAGCTTCGGGCTGCAAACCGCAAGCCCTATAAACAATATACACATTGACAGACTACGTATCGCCTTTTGAGTATCCTTAACATATACAAAATAACGCGCTGCATCTGCGACTTTAGTCAGAGCAACCAGCCCGAATACTGCCGGCAGCAGCCAATACGACTGTGCTTTAAATAGAAACGAAGCGGCAAGTGCTATCATAGCAAGTATTATCGGCCAAAATCCGAGGTTTCCGAGTATCTCCTCGCTGACTGTCATATGCTCATTTAACGGCTCTTTCATATCTATACCCCTATACCTTACTTTCCGAGGAATTGGGACATCAGGTCGTGGCCTTTTTCTATCATCTTGCCGGTTTTCGCAGCATTTTTTTCGCTGTAGCAAAGATCGCTGCCCGCATTTTCTTTGCCCTTTGTATAAATAAGGTAAGGTATCGGGTCAATAACGTGGGTACGCAGTGCAATCGGAGTTGCATGGTCGGGCATTACAAGTATTTTATAGTCCTCACCCAAAGCATCCAGCTTTTGCTTTACCGGCGTGAGTATTTCACTGTCGATACGCTCTATGGACTTTATTTTAAGCTCACAGTCCGCATCGTGGCCGCACTCGTCCGGTGCCTCAACATGGATAAATACAAACTCCGCGCCGTCATCAAGTGCATCGCACGCGGCTTTTGCTTTACCTTCATAGTTTGTATAGTAGTCACCTGTCGCACCGTCTACTTCAATTGAGCGAAGCCCCATTCCTGCGGCAAGGCCCTGAATGAGCGGAACCGCGGTAATAACCGCACCGCTTATACCGTACTTACCTTCAAAGGAGTCCATTCCCGGCTTTGTACCCTCGCCCCACAGCCACATACAGTTTGCAGGTTTTAATCCGCGCTCCATGCGCGATATATTGACCGGGTGAGCCATAAGAATTTCATAGCTTTTTTTCATCATGGAAAGAACTTCCGGTCCAAACACACCGCCGGGAAGATACTCGCGTATCCCTTTTTCAAGAATGTCATGTGGCGGCATCATAGTATATCCGTAGTCAATGCCTTTCCATATAAGAATATGGCGGTAGCTTACACCGTTGTGTATTTTTATCTGAGAGGTTTCAAACTCGCCACGCAGTGCGTCAAGCAGCTCATATGCCTCTTCGTTTGTAATCTTATCCGAGCTGTGGTCGAGCATGATTTTATCCTCAAACTCGCCGTCAGTCGATATGCTTACCAAGTTAAGACGGAACACTGTATCCTCTTCATCGAGCTTAATACCCAAGCCAAGAGCTTCAATCGGTGAACGTCCGGTATAGTATTTTTTAGGGTCATAGCCGAGAACCGAAAGGTTTGCAATATCACTTCCAGTCGGCATGCCCTCATACAGTGTTCTTACAAGTCCGAGCTCGCCGTTTTTGCACAGCTCGTCCATCATAGGTTTATCAGCTTTTTCAAGCGGCGTTTTATCGCCCAATTCGGCAATCGGATAATCTGCCATTCCGTCGCCGAGCATTACCAAATATCTCATAATATAATCCTCTGCTGAAATTATTCTTCGTCCCAATTATGCCAAACGTTCTGGACATCATCATTGTCATCCATTGCGTCAAGCAGCTTTTGCATATTTTTAATATCGTCTTCATCCGTGAGCTTGGTATAATTCTGCGGCACCATTTCAACCTCGGCGGAGAGGATTTTATATCCTGCGGCTTCAAGTGCATCATTTACCGCGCCAAAATCGTCCGGAGCAGTATAAACCTCGATAACCTCACCCTCGGTATCAATATCCTCAGCGCCGGCATCCAGGCATATCATCATGGTTTCATCCTCGTCCTTGCCGTCTTTTTCAAGGATAATAACACCCTTTTGGTCAAACTGCCAACCCACGCAGCCGGTAGCTCCGAGGTTTCCGCCAAACTTATCAAAGTAGTGGCGAACCTCGCCTGCGGTGCGGTTGCGGTTGTCGGTCATGGTTTCTACTATAACCGCTACGCCGTTAGGACCGTATCCCTCATAGGTTATGGTTTGGTAGTTAGCACCGTCAGCCCCGCTCGCCTTTCCTATAATACGCTTGATACTATCATTAGGTACGTTATTTGCCTTGGCCTTTGCAATGCAGTCCTTAAGTTTTGAATTTGTTGCAGGGTCCGGACCGCCCGCTTTTACTGCCACCGACATTTCACGTCCGATTTTCGTAAAAATTTTCGCGCGCTGTGCATCGGTTTTCTCTTTTTTATGCAAAATATTTTTCCATTTTGAATGACCTGACATAGTTTATTCCCACCGTTTCTAAAAAAATTAACGTTTAAATTTTCATACATAATATATAATAACATAAGATATGCGCTTTTTTCAAGAAAAATATAACAATGAATAAAACCCATTTGGCATGTGCATACTACACACATACCGGATTACCGGTAAAATTACAGCTTTTGAGGTGACAAACAATGTCTAATCAGCAGAACAGAAACAATCAGAACAACCAGAATCAGCAGAACAAGAGCAACCAGAACAATCAGCAGAACAAGAATAATCAGAACAGCCAGAACAAGAGCAACCAGAATAATCAGCAGAACAAGAGCGATTATTCTCAGAACAACTAATCCCCCCTTTCAATTGTCTTAACGGTAGAAAACGGCTTTTCGGAACTCTATTCCGAAAAGCCGTTTTCGCTTTCAATGATATGTGAGAAAATGGTATTCAATCTGTCATACTCGCCTGCCAGGTAGAGCGAGCCAAACAAAACTTCAAGCCCGGTCGCTGCGTGGTATGCGCCTAATTCCGCGCCCTTGGGATGAGAATGAACCTTTGTATTCCTGCCGCGTGTATAAATTTCATGTTCCTCTTCGGTAAGTATATCCGAAATCTTTTCGACAGCTTGAGCCTGAGCATTTGCACTTACCATCGCTACCGTCTTCTTATGGAGCGTTTTCGCACTCTTTCCACCGCTTTTGCACAAGTAGGCACGCACCATAAGTTCATAGACCGCATCTCCGACATGAGCGAGCGCGAGAGCACCGGTTTCAAGACTTTCCTGGCGAGTGAGCGTAATATGTAAAAAATCCGTCATGCTTTGTCCCCTTTATTTAATATAAAGCTATGATAACCCTTTTTTTGCTTTTATGCAATAGCTTATGATTTACTTTAAAGCATTTGCGTGATAAAATTATCTTAATAAACTTTCAAGGGGTGTAATAGATGATATACCGCGAATTGGGAAAAAGCGGAGTAAAACTCTCTGCATTGGGTTTTGGAACAATGAGGCTTCCCGAGATACAGGACGGTGATACCTGGCGTGTTGATGATGACACGGCATGTTCTCTTATACGCGAGGCATACGATAACGGAATAAATTATTTTGACACCGCTTGGGGATATTGCCACTATGACGGTCAACGCGCGGTAGGCAAGGCAATTGCCCCTTTTCGTGACAAGGTCTATCTTTCGACCAAGCTTCCGCTCTGGTCACTGGAGGACCCGCAGGATTTCTGGAAATATCTTATGACCGCTCTTGAGCGATTGGACACCGGATATATAGATTTTTATCATTTCCATGCCCTAAACCGCGATTTATGGAAAAAAGTTCTTGATTTAAAGCTTCTTGATAAAATGGAGCGTGCACTCTCCTTGGGTCTTATACGTCACTTAAGCTTTTCTTTTCATGATGAGCCGCATATTCTAAAAGAGATTGCGGATACAGGTATGTTTGAGAGCCTGCTGTGCCAATATAATCTTATAGACCGTTCAAATGAAGAGGCTATGGCATATGCAAAATCAAAGGGCATGGGCATCGTCGTAATGGGTCCGCTCGGCGGTGGAAATATAGTCTCGGGAGGTCGCGATTTCGTTTCTAAATTTACAGATGAGGACATTCCCGCATCCGAGCTTGGTTTGCGATTCGTGCTGGGAAACCCAAGCGTCACCTGCGCTCTGTCGGGCATGGCATCAATCGATGAGCTTAAAGAAAACTTAGATATAGTAAACCGGCTCGGATCATCAGCCCAAAATGACTGGGCGCATCTTGCCGAGAGTACGGATGAAATAAAGAAGCTCTCGGATTTATACTGTACCGGTTGCGGGTACTGCGAGGTATGTCCAAAAGGTATTATCCCCGCAAGTATATTTAAATCGTATAACTTCAGTAAAGTCTGGGGGCTTTCAAAGGTTGCGGCATCGCGCGTGACGAATTTAGGAAAAGAGGGCGCAAGTGCATTCCCCGACGAATGCATATCCTGCAGAAAATGCGCAGAGCTCTGCCCGCAGAAAATAGATATTCCGTCTGAGCTTGCGCGGACATGGGAGCATCTTAAAATTTACCGTTAATTTACAATAATAAATGAATATTTTATAGACATACTGCTTACCTTATATTATTATAGTAAAAATGGCATATTTTTTATTTTGCGATTAAAGGACGGTGTAGTAATGGCAATTGACGCTGTAAATAAGGTTGCTGTGGCTGAAAAGCAGGCCGAAGAAAAGCTGAGTTCATGCTCAGCATCCGCCGCTAAAACCGTAGCCGATGCCGCACGCAACGGCAAAGAGCTCATGGAGAGTACCATAATAAATTCCGAAGCTCAGGTTTCAAAGCTCATGCAGCAAGCAGAAGTAAATGCCGCAAACACTGCAAAGGAAATCACCGCCCAGGCCGAGGCTGAGTGTGAAAAGCTTAGAATCCTCGCATCAGGGCGTATGGATAAAGCGGCAGCATTTATAGTAGAAAAGGTTGTGAAGCGATAATGGCTATTGTTTCCATGAAGCATCTTGCGCTTATCGCATGCTCATCGGTGCTTGACGACCTGATTGGTCATATTTCAAAGCTCGGCGCGGTTGAGATAACTCAAGCAGGCGAAAACATCATGGATGCGCAATCTGCCCTGCTTTCCAAGACGGACTCTGACAGTGCAGAGCTTCGCGCAAAGCTTTCGCAGATTAAAAGCGCACTTGAGATTTTGGGTAAATATGCGTCTGTAAAGCGTGGGCTATTTAAGCCGCGCGCGGCTGTAAGCGAAGATGAATTGTTTGACGATAAGTTTTTACAAGGCGCATTGGATCTTTCTGAAGGGCTTGTCGAGTCCGAGCGTGAAATAGGTGTAAACTTAAATGAGGTAAACCGCCTTAAAAGCCGCAAGGAAAGTCTTATGCCGTGGAAAAGCCTTGACGTTGCGCTTGATGCTGAGTCCACCAGGCACATGGCGCTCACGTTTGCAACCGCTTCGGCGGTGCATGAGTTTTCCGCGATTGAAAATACTGTGAGCGAGGTATCAGACTCGGCAGAGCTTTTCCTCTCCTCATCTGATCGTGAACAGCATTATTTCATGATTGTCTGCCACAGTGACGATACCCGCAACATTTACGATGCATTAAGGCCTTATACCTTTTCACGCGTACAGTTTAAGGATGTAACCTCGACGGCTGCGGTAAATATATCCGAAATTGATGGGCGCATAAATGAACTGGTTGCAGAGCGTGAAAAGCTAAAGTCCGGCATTGCCGATAAAGTAGAGCGAGTAGCTGAGCTTGAAAGAGCTGCAGACGCATTTGATATTCTTCTACGACGTGCGCTTGCACGCGAAAAGCTTTTAAGTACCAAGAGCACGGCGCTTCTTGAAGGGTGGTTCCCTGCGCGAGAGGAGAAAAACTTATCAGCGATTTTGGATATGTACGGTTGCGCTTATGAAATACGCGAACCGACTGATGACGAAGAACCTCCGATACTCACATACAACATGAAGCTTTTTGCACCGTTTGGGATTATAACGAATATGTACAGTCCGCCCGCATACAGAGGCATTGACCCAAATCCGTTCATGGCACCGTTTTTCGCAGTATTCTTCGGAATCATGCTCTCGGATGCGGCATACGGTCTTTTGATGGTTTTAGCCGGTGCGATAGTGCTCTTTAAATTTAAGCCCCGCGGCGGGTTGCAACAGGCGATGATACTCGTGACGATATGCGGTGTATCCACATTTGTCTGGGGCGCGCTGTTTGGCGGGTTTTTTGGAGATGCGATAGCCTCGGTTTATAAACTTGTGACCGGAGAAACCTTCACTGCCAATACCGCGCTTTGGTTTAACCCGCTCGATGACCCGATGAAAATGCTTATCTTTTCCTTCATTTTAGGTGGTATACACATTTTTGCCGGTATGGGCATACAGGCATATATGCTCATACGCGACGGTCACTTTTGGGACGCGGTGTTTGACATTGGATTTTGGTGGTTGGTTCTTGCAGGTGCGGTTTTCCTAATCGTAGGACCTACAGTTGTCGGCGCAACACTCGCAGGTGCGGGTGCATTAGGGCTTATCCTGACGCAGGGACGGCACGAGAAAAAACTCTTAAAGAAATTTACAAAGGGCATAACAAGTCTCTATGACATCACTTCGTATTTGGGGGATATTCTCTCCTACTCACGTCTTTTGGCGCTCAGTCTTGCAACTGCGGTTGTCGCAAGTGTTATGAACACAATGGGTGTTCTGACCGGTCCGAAAGGTTTTATTTTCGTATTCCTTATCGGTCATACGTTTAACATAGCGATAAACTTGGTTGGCTCGTACGTTCACACTGCGCGCTTGCAGTATGTGGAATTTTTCGGAAAGTATTAT
>JAZRUF010000050.1:0-3532 GCA_045652405.1 Eubacteriales bacterium
ACATGGCTACGATCCGACTTTCAACGCATTTGAGGTTGCAGACGATGTTCTTCGTCAGGCAATTCAGAGTATTTCCGAGCTTATAAACGTACGCGGTCTTATTAACCTGGACTTTGCAGACGTAACCACGATTATGAAGGATGCCGGATATGCCCACATGGGTGTCGGCCGTGCTTCCGGCAAGGACAAGGCATCAGAAGCGGCAAATATGGCAATTCAGAGCCCGCTGCTTGAGACTTCTATCAACGGCGCACGCGGCGTTATCATCAACTTCACCTGCTCTCAGGATATTGGTCTTGAAGAGGTTGAGACTGCTGCAGAGATGGTACGTGAGGCGGCGCATCCGGAGGCAAACATCATCTTCGGTGTTGCGTTTGACCAGGAATTAGATGATGAAATCCGCGTAACGGTTATTGCTACAGGCTTTGAAGCTGAGCCGATAAATCCGGTTCCGGCGGCAGCACCTGCTTCGGTTGAGAAGAAGGCACCGGCGCTTACTCCGATTGAGGAGAATGTTACAATCGAGTCACTGCTTGAGCAGCAGGAACCGCAGGTCAAGGTTGAGGACACAAGTGACAACAGCCTGGCTGACGATTTCCAGACCATTATTGAAATGTTTAATAAGCGCGATAACAGATAATAAAAACAAAAATAAAGTGCTGAATGTTTATGACATTCAGCACTTTTCTTATGCCTTTTATTTTTTTATCCCGGGTAGCTTGTTATAGAGCGCGATGAGTTTTTTGCTTTTAGGGAGCATTTTCAAATCATCCTCTCCTATTGCTCTCAGGAGAATGAGCGCCGCAATATAGACTATTCCACCGACTAATATTGCGCATACAGTGGCAAGCTTTGCGGGGAAGAGATCTATTTGCTGCAAGAGCCTGCATGTTATAAATGCGCTAAGACCGCAGATAAGACCGCTGAGCCCGGGTTTTAGGAATATTGAAACCAGGTCGGGTTTTATCTTGGTTATCCTGAAAAGGAAGAACAGGCTTATCGTCATTATAAGAATATAGCATACAAGCGTACCTATTGCGGCACCGCGTATGTTTATAGACGGTGTACCCACCAGGATATAGTTTGTAGAGAGCTTTATTACCGCGCATACAGCCATTATCTTAAGCGGTAAATCCGCACGGCCTATCGCCTGAAGCATACTGTTTATAGGTGAGCATGCGGCGGAGAAGATAACCGCTATCGCTAAAATTGACAGAAGCGGGGTAGCGATTGCCACTTCGTTCGGTCGCGATGAGAAGAGAAGAGTTAAAATCTCGTTACTCAAAAAGGACATTCCAAGCGCAAGCGGCAGAGCCAAAAGCATAGTCATACGCAGAACGGACTCTATATTGCGCTTCAACGAAAGTTGATTTTTGGTTTCCCAAGCCACGGTTATCGGTGGCAGTGCGCTTACACCCAAGGCAACCGTGAATGTTGGAATCAGGTTGTACATCGTAACTGCCATGCCCTTATAGCATCCGTTTAAATAATTCGGGATGTCCTCAAGTGCTTTTCCAAGTGGAATTGCATCGCCGTACATGCGTGAAATTGTTCCGAAATCTGTTGCAATGGCATCGTGCAGGCGGTTTAGAACGCTCCATAAATCTATAACACCGGTGAGCTGGCTTACGCATGAACCCAGCGCAATCGGGATAGAAATGGTTATTATCTGTTTGAATATATATCTGCGTGAATGGTCCTCTTGCGGTTTGGTAAGCTCTTCTTTGGTGATACCGTCACCTTTAAGCTTATGGCGCAGGAATATTGATAGTGCAGCAAAAAGTGAGCCGAAAGCTACACCAGCTATTGCGCCCGCGGCAGCTACCTGAAGGACTGCAATTTTTGCAGACTCCAAATCAGAATACGCTTTGCCGAAGACGACTCCTGCGGTTTCATAGCTTGTCATACCGTGGTTATATAACCATGCGGAAAGACCAAATCCTAAAATTAGTTTTGCAATAACCTCCACTACTTGGGATATGGCGGTCGGATACATATTCTGCAAGCCCTCGTAATATCCGCGAAAGGAAGAGGTAAGGCAAACGAAAAATACTGTAGGTGCCATTGCGGTAACTGCAAGGTAAGCGCCGGGGTTACCGATTGTATCTACAAAGAAGCGTGCGCCGAAGAACATTATGCAAAATCCTAGTGTGCCGGTTATGAAGAAAATGAGGTTTGCAAGCCTCAGCGTTCTGCGTACATCACGGTAATTGCCTTGCGCGGCGCTTTGCGCAACAACTCGTGCTATAGCTACCGGAAGACCTGCGTTTGAGAGAACGTATATGGGCATATAAAGGTCATAAGCGGTGCTGAAAAAGCCCATGCCGTCTCCGCCCAGGATATAGTTTAACGGTATCTTAAAGAGTGCACCGATAATCTTTACTATAAGAGCAGCAACGGTAAGAATAAGTGCACCCTGGAGAAAGCTGTGCTTTTGGCGGGTGTTCTCAGAATTCATATGGAAAGACCTCCCTCAGGTTTACTTTCCGGCTCTTATTCCGGAGATTGCCTCAGCCATATCGGGTGCGCCGAAAACCGCGCTTCCCGCGACTAAAATATCCGCGCCTGCATCAATTATCGCGCCTGCATTTTCGCGCGTTACGCCACCGTCAATTTCTAAAAGACAGTTGGGGTTTATCTTGTCAATCAGCGTGCGCATCCCGCGCAGCTTTTCAAGTGATTCCGGGATAAACTTCTGACCTCCGAAGCCCGGCTCGACTGACATTATAAGAACCATATCCAAGAGCTCTAAATACTCGCATACATCGTCCACCGGTGTTGCGGGTTTTATAGACAACGCGGCTTTGACACCGGCTTGACGGATTCTCATAAGAGTTGCGGAAATATCCGCATCACATTCAAGGTGAATGGTTATATAGTCCGACCCCGCCTGAATAAAATCATCCAAATAAACGTCCGGATTTGTTATCATGAGATGAACATCCAGCGGAAGATCAGTTACCTTGCGCAGCGCCGAGACGACCGGTGCGCCGATTGTTATATTGGGCACGAAATGCCCATCCATAACATCCACATGTGCCATATCTGCACCTGCGACTTTAAGATTTTTGAGTGCGGTTTCCAAATTTGCAAAATCTGCTGATAAAATTGACGGTGCTATCTGAATCATGAAAGAATCCTCCGTTTCAGTAAAATTAAAAAGTGAGTAACACATTTTGCTTTTAAAACATACTAATGAATATAGGCGCTGGAAAATATATCGCAAATCGAATTTGCCGTTAGCCTCGGCCAAAATGCCCTGTCCCTCGACGACCATTGGGATTATATGCTTTTTAATCAGCGGTTTTCAAGCGCCTTTTATATAACCCGTCCGTGATTGCAACTGCAGTTGCGGGCGGGTCTTATTATGGAATATTATAATACAATTGAGTCAAATTGTATAGCTTTTTTTAAAAGTTGAATTTAAATATTTGGCAAACCGTTCTTTACTATCGCGCGACTATTGTATATAATATAGGTTAGTTTAATATTTCCTATTGTAAATTTGGTTGGAGGATTACAAATATGAACA
>JAZRUF010000051.1:0-7207 GCA_045652405.1 Eubacteriales bacterium
CTGCGGCACGTACTTTGAGCAGTCCGGATTTGCGCAGAAAATTTTCTTCTGTCCTTTTCCGCTGCGCTTATACATGGTTTTTCCACATTCCTCACAGCGTTCCTTCTGCGGTACATCCCATGTCATAAACGTACATTCAGGGAACTTCTCACAGCCGTAATAGGCATATCCGTTCTTGGATTTCTTCTTTAGGATTTTTCCGCCGCAATTCGGGCATTCGCCGGGTGTCTCCTCTACAATAGCCTTGGTATTTTTACACTCCGGATACCCTGGGCAAGCCAAAAACTTACCGAAACGACCGGATTTTACAACCATATTGCGTCCACACTTTTCGCAGACTATGTCCGTAACCTCATCCGGTACCTTGAGTCTCTCTCCTTCCAATGCCTGCTCTGCGTCTGCAAGGTCCTTTGAAAATCCGTCATAGAAATTCTCAAGTGTCTTTTTCCAATCCATAGCACCGGTTTCAACATCGTCAAGCGACTCTTCCATACGCGCAGTAAACTCAACGTCTATAATATCCTTAAATCGCTCTACCATAAGACCGTTTACTACCTCGCCGAGCGACGTAGGCATCAGGCTTTTGTTTTCTTTTACAACATATTCTCGGTCAACAATGGTTGAAATAGTCGGAGCATATGTGCTCGGCCGTCCTACCCCCTTTTCCTCCATTGCACGAATGAGGCTTGCCTCGGTATAGCGCGCCGGCGGAATGGTAAAATGCTGCTCGGGCGAGAGCTTATCAAGCTTTAACTTTTCACCCTCTGAAAGGTCCGGAAGTGTTTCGGCTTCTTCCTTTGTTGCAGCTTCATCGCTTCCCTCGACATATACTGCCGTATAACCGCGGAACGCTATAGCTGAGCTTGTTGCGCGGAAAATATATTTATCAGCGGATATATCAACTGCGATAGTATCATATACTGCATTCTCCATTTGGCATGCGACAAAGCGCGACCAAATGAGCTTATAGAGCTTATACTGCTCATTTGTAAGGCTTGAACGTATTGCATCGGGTTCAAGATGCACATAGCTCGGGCGAATTGCTTCGTGCGCATCCTGAGCGCCTTTTTTAGCCTTATACACGCGGAACGATTTAGGGCAATAGTTTTCCCCATATTTATCTTTTATAAAGCTGCGTGCCGCTCCTATCGCCTCTGTTGACAAGCGAAGTGAGTCAGTTCTCATGTATGATATAAGACCGGTAAGTCCCTGACCTTCAATCTCAACACCCTCGTAGAGCTGCTGCGCAATAGCCATTGTACGGCGAGGCGGCATATTGAGTTTTCTTGATGCCTCCTGCTGTAGAGTTGATGTTATAAAAGGAGGTGCGGGTGACTTCTGCTTTTGCGCTTTCTTTATGCTTGTAACCGTGAAATCCGCCTGCTCAACCTTTGCAACAATCGCATTTACCTCCTGCTCGGATGCGGGTTCAAGCTTACCGTCAGAAGTTCCGTAGAAATAAGCTTCAAGGTTACCGCTGCGCGGAGCTATACGTGAAAGAAACGCATCTAAAGACCAATATTCTCTTGGAACAAAATCGCGTATTTCGTTTTCCCTGTCAACCACCAGGCGGGTTGCGACAGACTGAACGCGTCCGGCAGAAAGACCGCGGCGTATCTTTTTCCACAAAAGCGGTGAGAGCTTATATCCCATGATACGGTCAAGAATTCGACGCGCCTGCTGAGCATTAACGAGATTTTCGTCAATATCACGCGGTTTTTTCATGCTCTCTTTTACAACTTTTTCGGTTATCTCATTAAACGTTACACGCTTGGTCGTCGCATCGTCCAAGTTTAGAAGCTCCTTGAGGTGCCATGAAATAGCCTCGCCTTCGCGGTCAGGGTCAGTTGCCAGATATACGCCGTCGCTTTCAGCGGCAAGCTTGCGAAGTTCCTTTATTAAATCTCCTTTGCCCTTTATCGGCATATACTGCGGTACAAATCCCGCTTCAATATCCACGCCGATTTTACTCTTTGGCAAATCGCGCAAATGCCCCATTGATGCCCTTACTTTGTACTTACTCCCAAGGTATTTTCCTATAGTCTTTGCCTTTGCTGGAGATTCGACTATAACTAAATATGACATAATATTTTCTCCGTTCTACAAACTTTAAATGAGTTATAACTAACAAGCACTGTGCAAAACGCAGTTTACACAACTAAAAACTCTGCAAACTATGTTTTACACATCGCTTTTTAATAATTTTATGTTTTTTACCACCCCGGCTCGCGCTTAAAGCGTTTACCCGGCAATTGGCAGACCGCACCGGTTATTTCCATAACAGTGAGGTTTGAGAGAACATCGGATGCTGAAAGTCCGGTTTTCGCTATTATGAGGTCGACGTGCATAGCCTCGTCACCTGAGAGCACGTTAAGAATTTTTTCGGGTATGTCCTGTTCATTCTTCTTAAAAATAGATTTCTTTTTTGGCGCTATTTTCTGCAAATCAATTCTGTCTGGAAAAAGATGCGTATACTCTTTTAAAATATCCGCACCGGTTTTCACAGGCTTTGCACCGTCGCGCAAGAGCGCGTAGTTTCCGGCATTGATTGCATCCTCTACTGTTCCGGGATGCGCGAAAACGTCGCGATTTTGCTCGCTTGCCATACGTGCAGTTATCAGTGCACCGCTTTTTATCGGCGCTTCAATTACCGTAACGCCAACTGACATCCCGCTTATTATACGGTTGCGGGTGGGAAAATTATGCGGCAATGCAGCAACTCCGGGCGGATATTCGCTTATAACCGCGCCTTTAGTCTCAATATCGCGGCGCATATTAACCGCGCTTTTCGGGTACATAACATCGTGACCGCAACCCAGGACACCTATTGTAGGCTTTCCCGATTTGAGCGCACCGCGCAGTGCCGCCTGGTCAACTCCGTTGGCAAGACCTGAAACTATGACACCGCCGCCGTTTGCTACTTCATTCCCCATAGCCTCAGCGCAGGTTAAAGCATATGCGGTACATTTGCGCGTACCGACCATAGCTATGACCGGCACTTCATCTATCATCGGTAATGTTCCTCTTACATACAGAACAACCGGTGGGTCGTATATCTCAGCAAGTCTTGACGGATACTGCGAGTCCTGCAAGGTCATAATCTGAACCTTAAGCTCTGCGCACTTCTCAATTATTTCCTCGCATCTCTCCATTGACTTATCCAAGAGAAGCCTAAGAGCGTAATTTCTTATTCTGCATTTGCTAAGTATCTCGTCCCTATCCGCTTTGAATATATTTTCAGGCGCACCGAATGCCCGCAGAAGTTTTATCTTTTCCACGGAAGTCAACCCTTGATGTGAAGAAAGCCACACCCAATATTTCAAAGCAGACATATCACTTTACACCTTTCAAATTTATTATAAGCGCGTCATTTCCCACATGAGTATAGACGCTGCTACTGCTGCATTTAAGGACTCTGCCTGACCCGGCATTGGGATAAAAACCGCACCGTCAGCAAAATCGGCAATTTCTTTTCTCACCCCTGAGCCTTCATTTCCGACTATCACTGCCGCGCGGGATAAGTTGAGTTTATCAGGCGATTGCGCATCGCGGTTTAGCATCGCGGCGTAAACCGGTATATTTGCCTCTCGGCATTTTTCTATTGCATTTAAAATATTAGCCTGAAAAACCGGAACGCGAAATAAAGCGCCCATCGCGGCACGGACGGTCTTGGGATTAAAAAAATCCGCAGAGTCCTCCGCTATTACCGCGTCTATTCCAAATGCATCCGCGCCACGGATAATAGTTCCCATATTACCTGTATCCTGCAAGCGGTCGAGCAAAATCACTCTACCGCGCTCGCCTGCTTTAAGATTGGGGATTGCGCATGAGAAGAGAACGCCCTGCGGTGTCTCCACCGCGGATGCCGATTCCAATACACCCGGAGACGAAAAAGATACTTTTTTATTCTCAAGCCATGGAAGTCTTTCAAGAAGCTTTTCCCACACGTTAGCGTCTATCAATATTTCATGTATATCCGCACCTGCGCGATAAGCTTCCTCCAAAAGCTTGGGACCGTCGCACAAAAACTCCTGCTTTTCACGGCGGTAACTGCGGCTTGTGCCGAGCTTGCGCAAGTGTTTTACCAGAGAATTTGCGCGGCTTTCAATAAGAGGCTTCATTATAGTTCACGCAGCCTTTCCAAATCGAAATTGCCGCCGATGACCACCAAAACATCACCTATCTGAAACTCATAATTTGCAGGCGGTGATACGGTTACTTTATGCGCATCGTCGCCACCTCTCACTGCTATTACGTTTATTCCGTATAATCCACGAACATTTGTGTCTTTAAGAGTTTTGCCAAACCAACGCTCGGGGCAACTGATTTCCATGATGCTGTAATCGTCACTGAGCTCGATAAAATCTATTATATTTGAAGCTGCAAGGTTTTGGGCAACACGCTGGCCCATATCGCGCTCGGGGAATACCACACGGTCCGCTCCGATACGCTCTAAGACTCGCATATGCAACGCGCTCTGAGCTTTTGCGATAACTGTTTTTACACCCATTTCCTTGAGCATGAGGGTAACTAAAACACTGTCCTGAATGTCGCCTGCTATCGCGACAACCGCGCAGTCAAAATTGCGCGCACCGATAGAGCGCAGTACATTCTCGTCCTTAGCATCGCCGACTACAGCGTGGGTTACGCTGTCAGCAACACGCGTTATTGCATCCTCATTTTCGTCAATTACCAGAACCTCGTTTCCGAGTTCTGTTAGCTCACACGCCAGAGCGCTGCCGAAACGCCCCATTCCTATTACGATAAAAGACTTCATATTCAAACCTCTTTTCTTTTAACCGATAATAATTTTGCCCTCAGGATAGCGTATCTTAGCCGGACTTCTGCCCCTCATTGCAAGCCCGATGCTTATACTCAGAATCCCAATGCGTCCGAAAAACATAAGAAGCATCTCAATTATAAGCGATACCGGGTGAAGCATCTGCGTAGCTCCTGTAGAAAGGCCTACCGTGGCTAATGCGGATAGCGCATCGTATATTACATCCATAAGCGGGACGTTCTGAAAAAATACCATAATAAATACACATACAACAAGTAAAAATCCTGCAGTAAGTGCTAAAGACATTGCATTGAGAATCGCGCGCATCGGTATACGGCGACCGAATGCGTTCACGTCATTTTTTCTCTGCATTACGTTCATTGCTGTAATAACAAGAACACCAAAGGTCACGGTTTTAATTCCGCCCGCAGTTGAACCGGGAGATCCGCCTATAAACATAAGCACCATGCTGAGCATTTTTGACGGCAGCGTCAATGCCACCTGGTCTATAGAGTTAAATCCCGCGGTTCGGGTGGTTACAGACTGGAAAAATGATGCGAGAATTTTATCACCGACTGATAAGTTCCCTATAGTTTCTGGGTTTTGATATTCAAATAGCAAAAAAAGACCTGCGCCACCCAAAATCAATGCCACGGTTATAACAACTACAAGCTTTGTATGAAGGGCAAGATTTGAAAATTTTCTATTGCGATAAACATCCTCCCACACAAAAAAGCCTAAACCGCCAAAAACAACAAGTGCCATCAGCGTTATGTTAATTATGGGGTCGCCAACCACTTCAGTCATGTTACTGTAAGGCTTTAGCTGCCCCATCAAATCAAACCCTGCATTGCAGAAAGCCGAGACCGAATGGAAAATTCCTTTTTTTATTCCGTCAGCCCAGCCGAACATCCCCGCGAAGCGGATTGAAAGAATAATTGCTCCGCATCCTTCAGCAAATATGGTCGCGTAGAGTATATGACGCGTCAAACGTACTACACCTGATATGTCATTTACATTGAGAGATTGCGTCATAACCAGTCTCTCCCGCAGACCTATAGTACGGCGCAGAAGGAAGGAAAATACTGCGGCAAAGGTCATAAATCCCAGACCGCCACACTGTATCATCGCCAGAATAACGCATTGACCGAACCCGCTCCAATAACTGTAGGTATCAACAACTATCAAGCCGGTCACGCATGTTGCGGAGGTGGAAGTGAAAATCGCGGTTAAAAACGGTGTCCATTCCCCGCTTCGGGAGGATATTGGAAGGCAAAGCAAAAATGCGCCCAGTAATATCAGCCCTAAAAATCCCAATATTATACTTTTGCTTGGATTTATATTTCTTCTCTGCAGTATCCGCTCAAACATAAAGCGGCGCAATTTCCTGCGCAGATGCATTTTAAACCACCCTGCTCTCAGTTAATCAGTCCGGCAAGCACTTTAAGCACATTTACTGCCTGCTCATATTTTGGCTGAATTTTAGGATTGTTTATTCTCGAATCCGCCATTACTTTAATGCCTACACACCATTCTTTTCCCGCCTCGTCATAAATTCCAAGCTTTTCGAATATTGGGCTTTTTTCTACCGGGATATAATACCCATTCTCCGAGCTGATGCCGAAACTTAAAAGAGGCTCCATGGCACCGTCTGCTACATACATGTCCATATATTCCTTATCCATTATGTAGAGAATAAAGCGGTCGTCAGCAAAACTTACCATAAGCTTTTGTTTGCTTGCTTGGACAAACTCATCGTACTGCTCTGCACTTTTGCGGTCCTCATCAGAAAGGTCACTATCATACGCACTTGTGCACAAGGTCTGATATGCGATACTTACTTCCCCATCACCGTTTACATCATCTACATATGTTTTTATATGCTCTATTAGCCCTTGCTCCTGCTCGTAGGAAACGTAATTATCTCCCGCGATTATTATGCCGGTATCGTCATTGGGTTGGTTTAGTATATCACCGATTAAGACAATGAGCATTACAATGCCAAAAAGTGCGAGCAGAGTAATCGTTTTGAAATGATACCAATACACATTTGTAAACCAGTACCAAAGCTTCGCACCAAAGGACAGGTCATCTCTCACACCTGGCTTAAAAACCTCGAAAAGACCGTTGTGATCGTTGCCTTTCATACGTCTACCCCTTTCACAACTTGCAATAGAATATAAATAGGTCTATTTTAACTTATATATCATAACATATTACATCTTGCAATTGCAAGATGTAATGAATAATTTACATATATAATAAAGAACCGGCACGGTGTTTTTTCCGTGCCGGTTTGGTGCTTACTGTTTTAAATTGATATTCTGAGCTTTAAGAAGGTCGATAATTTTATCGGTTATCTCCTTTACCTCTTCACCGGTAAGGGTTCTGTCCGGATGCGAGAAGAGGATTCTTACCGTAATGGAT